>JADGAM010000073.1 GCA_015232015.1 Oligoflexia bacterium
CTTTATCTAGGAGATTATCCAGATTTAAAAAATTATAGTCTGGGTCTTGCAATTAAAACCGCCCCTCTCCTTCCTCAGACTAACGTTTATCTCTCAGATATAGTTTGTCCTATAACAAAAGAGGAAAAGATGCATTTAAAGTACAAAGTCAGTTTTAATCAAATACAGATGGTCTTTTTGTTATCACTATTTATTTCTTTAAGTAATATTTTTTCGATTGCTATAGCTGCTGATGATACAGCTAAAGAAAAATTGAAAAATATTTTAAGTCAAAATTCATTTCAACAATCTTTGCAATGGGAACAACAATGTAATTTAAAACCATTTTGTAGACCAACAAAGGATTACTCTATGGCGTTGGTTGAGTACCCAAAAGATGAAACTTACTGTTATGTTAGTAAAGATATTCCTAAAAGTTTAGAACAGTTGATTAAAACTTTTATCCAAAAAGATAAAGTGTTTTTTCCACTACATCCTTTTACACAATCGTCAGATATTCCATGGTATGAAAAACATTTAGAAAATAAAGGAAAAAGTAGGTTAGATCCCACTATAAAACTTAAGTCCCTTCCTGTGAAATTAACAGCATCAAGAACACTGTATCACTCTGTAGATGCTCAAACTGCTTTAGGGATAAAGACAGGAACAGATTATATTTTAGATAAAAATGATCATAATTTTCAAAAGGTATTTCACCATCAACCCAACAAACTTGATCTCTCTGAAGAGGTGATGGTTTCTAAAGATAGAGATGAATATTTAAAAAGTGTCAACGATAAAGTAGGGCCAGATAGTGATTTGATTTTCTTAAAAGAGGTTGCTTCAGCTCAAGTTAAAGATTGGAAGGATATCTTTTTTTCACATAAACATTTTGGGAATGGTTTTATATTAAGAGATATTACTCCACTTACTGATGGAAATTATTATGTTCCTGCATTTAGCATACCATATATTGGACATAATATTGCTCAAATAAATGGGGAAGATTTTAATCAATTCTGGGGTAAGCATTTCGCTAAAAATTTAGGAAGAATAAAGGCAAAATTATTGCTTCGTTATGGACTACAAATGGAAACACCCAACACCCAAAATATGTTAATTCAGCTTGATGCTAAAACCTTAAAACCAACAGGTAAAATGGTTTTAAGAGATATGTCTGATACTCAATTTGTTAGTCCTGTTGCTAAGGCGCTGGATCCATCAAATGAAGAACAGTGGATTGAAAAAGACCTTCAACATAAGGTAAAGAACATAAGCCCTTTTTGGTATAATTCTAGTTGGCGTTTAGATTCACCAATTTCTGATAGTGCTATATCAAAAACAGTTATAAATCAATGGGAGGAAGAACATAGTAAAGGATATCTTGAGGAGATCAATAGTGCTCTTAATATTAATATTAAACCATTAGATTTAACAGCATTAAAAACACAAAAAAAAGAATTATATTCGTTTTTAGAATCTGTGTTTGATGATAATCAACACCGTTTTCCGCTTTCGACCGAACATCTCTATACAATTCAAATTCAAAAATTCTTAACTAGCAAAGAAGGACAAGAAAAATTACGTGAATATCGTATGAAATTAGAAAAATCATTTCAAGCAAAGTAAATGCTACTGCAAGTGCTATCGAAAAAAAAGTTTTAGAATTTGATCTTCTTCAATTACAGTTATAAAACTTTCAAAGGTGGAAGCAGCTGTTGTTGAAGGCGTAGGAGCTGAAAATGCAAAGGAAAAACTTGAGCAAATTAATGATATATAAA
This sequence comes from Oligoflexia bacterium, assembly GCA_015232015.1. Lineage (GTDB taxonomy): Bacteria > Bdellovibrionota > Bacteriovoracia > Bacteriovoracales > Bacteriovoracaceae > JADFZW01. Next base: position 1,761 of record JADGAM010000073.1, read on the forward strand.
AAAGAAAACTAAAAAGTTTAAGCATACTTCTTACCTTTTACCTTTTTAAGGACATTTATTCGTAATAAAAATATGACAATAAAACACCCAACAAATCGCTTGATAAGTTGTTGATGTCCATGTCTAATAGTAGAATAGTTCTCAAAATTCTTCTAGGAAATTTCCATTCTGGAGGGAGCGCTTCCAAAACAAAGCATTTTAGTTCAACAGTAAATAACAAGGAATATGATTTTGAAAATATTAAATCTTTTTAGTATGGATGCTGTTTTAGGATTTTTGACTTCTGCTTTAATAAACATCTCGCGCTTTCCAAATCTATTAAAATCACTTCATGTTCTACCAGAATACAGTACCTACAAAGCAGGTGAACCATTAAAAATATTATTTGTTGGCTATAATGGCGCAAGAAATACTGGTGCAGATGTCAGAGTGGAAGTTATGACAAAACAGTTTATTAAAGTGCTTGGAAAAGAAAATATAAATATAGGCATAACGACTTTGGACGTAGAACATTCAAAAAATTACTATCATGATCCAATTGAGTTAATATCTATGAGCAGTATTTTCTTTAAAGATATTTTACATGCTTGTTCTAGATATCATTTGGCCATTTTATGTGAAGGAAGTTGTTTTAAATCTCAATTTGCCAATGCTTTAACCACATTTTTTTTAGCAGCGGCGGGAATAATGAAAGTGCAAAACAAGTTCTGTATCGCTTATGGTTCAGAGGCCGGATATATGGATTGGCCATTAAGCTTTTTTGTAAAAACTTATGCTAAAGATACCTACATAATATCTCGTACAGTGCCTTCCTTGAAGGTTATAAAAAAATTTGGTTTTGATGGCGATGTGGGGACAGATACAGCTTGGTCATTTATTCCCTCTCCAACATCCAAGGCAAAAGAGATTTTGATGGCACATGGATGGGATGGAAAAAAACCTCTACTGGGATTAGCAGTTATAAATCCATTCTGTTGGCCAGTAAAACCTAATTTATTTCGATTATTTATTATGCTACTTACAGGTTTTTATAAAAAAAATCATCATGAGAAATGGTATTTCTTTTCAACATCTAGAAGAAGAATTAAATCATATAATAGATATCTTGATGCCATTAAAATTGCCGCCGATACATTTTGTGACAAATATGACTTCTTCCCAATAATAATTGGAATGGAAAAGTTAGATTATAGTACAAATATAAAACTTCAAGAACGCATGAAACATAAGGCCCCTATTTTTTGCTCTAAAGATTATAATAGCTATGATCTTACAGCAATTTTACATCAATTATCTTTACTTGTTACTTCTAGATATCACGCTCGAGTTCTTTCTATGCCAGCAGGAGTTCCTTCCTGTGCAATTTCCATTGATGAACGTCTTCATAATTTATTAGAAGAAACTGGTCATCTTAATGATTATTATATTAAATCGGATGATTATCAGATTAAAGAAAAATTGCTACCAATGATGGAAAAACTGTATGCTAATAGAGAAAAAGTAAAAGATGAACTTTTAAAAACCATTCCTAGTTATCTTGAAAAAATGTCTTATATGGGTGAACTACTAAAGGAATTTATAAAGAAAAAATATCCTGGTTTTCCTGTAAGAGAAAAGGCCGCTGAGTTTAAAGATAATCTGCCATAAATATTATTTTTTATAAAGAAGCAGGAGGTTTAAAATGCACTTAAACGAATGTTTTAATACAATTGTTGAAAAGAGACGCGCAGTTCGTTCTTTTTCAAAAGATGCACCCTTTGATCATACTTGTGTAGATCGAAGTATTGCTCGTGCTGTACTTGCACCATCAAGCAATAACATGCAATTATGGCAAATATTTAGAGTTAAATCTCCGTTGAAATTAAAAGAACTGGCCTATCTTTGTTTAAATCAAAGGCCTGCAACAACTGCTATTGAAATGGTAGTTTTTGTTTGTAGGTATGATCTTTGGAAGGAACGAGCAGATTTTAATTATAAAAAAATACTTGAATTGGATAAAGATAACTTGGATGAACTTGCATATTACAAAAATACAATCCCTTTAATCTACTCTCAATATTTGTTTGGTTTATGGGGAATTATAAAAAAGGGAGTTCAATCTTTTAAAAGTTTAGTGGAACCAAGTTTTCAAGAACTTTCTCAAAATGATTTGCATATTATTTTGCATAAGAGTTGCGCTCTTGCCGCCTCAACATTCATGCTTAGTATTTCCGCTGAAGGTTACGATACCTGTCCCATGGAAGGTTTTGACTCCCGCAGAGTAAAGAAATTTTTAAATCTTCCTTCAGCGGCCCAAATATGTATGATTATTTCGGTTGGTCCAGGAGATGAATTTGCAGTTAACACTCCAAGAATTAGAGTTGCTTTAAGCGATATTTATAAGGAAGTTTAAAACAAAACTACTTTTTAAAACAATTAATTAGCCTTAAATTAGTTTGGTAATTTTGTTCTAAGGAATAAATTTTATAACTATTTCTTGCGTACAACATCTTCGTCAACACTTCCATAATATTTCCTGGGTGAAAGCATGAAGTATAGCTTGATTCTCCATACTCACCACAGATACTTGCAGCAACAATTGTTTTTGATGTTTTAATAAATCCTTGCAAAACATATTCTAATTCATCAATACTTAGCACTCCTTCTTTCCAAGTTTGAATGTTATCCTGAGTGCGAAGAACATCCTTATCAATTGCAATATACAAAGGATATTTTTGTAATTTATCTTTTTCTTTTTTTAAAAAAGCATCAAAAGAGTTGCGATCAAATTTTCCATTTTTTATAAGAGGCCTGTTATGGCAAGAAGTATAATCAAAAAATGAATTGCAATTAAACTCTCTATTACTTGGTAACATGCGAATTCTATCTTGATTAATAATATTTTGCATTTTTAAAGCACTTCCGTAACATTCGGCCGAATCCCACCAGTGATCTGTACTATCGAATGCTCCTTCAATACCACCAACATGAAACAATGTTTTTAAATGAGTTGCCTCGAATGCCTCTCTAACCCACGATCCACACATAATATGGTAAGGATAAAGAGTATGCCAATCAGCATGAGCATCAAAAAGCAAAAGATTGAAAGGAGTTGAAATACGTTTAAGTAATGCTAGAGTTATATGATCAAAGTCATTGTGACCAAAAAAATAAATTCCATCTATTATGCAATTAGTATCATCATTGACCTTATTGCCATTTAATTGTTGATTTAATTGTTGATTTAATTGTTGATTTAATGCCTGTTCGAAATTTAAAAATGTAGAATAATTGCACGTTACTCTTAGCTGATCACCCCACTTTTTTAGATCCAGCTTTCGATAACTCTTAAGTTTATTTTGAAATATGTCCAGAGTATCATCTACACAAATCAAACATAAATTTTGATTTTCAGAATTGTAATTTTCGAAATTTTTTTTATCTGCAATCGCTCTTAAGCTTCTTAATTTATTTATTGATTTTGTCTCTCTATAAATTATATTTACTATTATTGCAAGTGCTATAGTAGCAACAAAATATCCAAACACAAGATGATAACAAACAGCAATTATCAAAAGAACAGTAGCAATCATCAATAAAATATTTATTGGATAAAATCCAACAACTAGTTGAGCACTATAAAATATAATTTTAGCTCTGATTTTTTTGAACTTTGTTAATGAATTCATTTACTTTTTTAATATTATCTCTAGATATTTAGTTGTTGTCTTTGTAAACACAATATATGCAAGAAAGGCAGCTCCTGAAAATGTACTCATCTTCACATCAAAAGAAACCTCAACTGGAGTAAAGGTAACCAATGCAGCAACTATATTACTAAAATCTAAAAAATCAGAATGTAAAAACATAGCAATCCACATAGCTATCTCAACAATCACTGCAAATATCAGGGAGGTAAAACTAAACAAAAAATCTTTTTTTAAAAACATTTTTCTATGAATGAGCAATATAATTCCCAGAAATGAAAGTATGCCTCCAATGTGACAAAAGATCTTGGCCAAAAAAATCAATTGTATATCATTTGCTATCAAACCAGCTCTATAAGCTAGAGCATTTATGATAAACGTTGTATCTGTAAATACTAAAAACATTATACCTAGATGAAGTAATAATAGCGTAAACCATAAAAAATAATTATCTTTTTTAAGTGAAGCAAATTGAAATAAATTGATAATTATTTTAAAAATATTTGTTTCAACCTCTTTCTTTGTTTTAAGGATGCTTCTAATTTGATAAATTATACCTAAAATGAATACTACAAGTGAAACATAAATAAAAATATATTGTGCCAATAATAAAAACATAGACTATTCTCCTTTACCAGTTATTGCTTCATAAACTTCATGCAAACCGATAAGTGCTGCTTCAACATGTTCTTTGCTATTAACAGTGGTGACAGAAAATCGTAGGCCACCACGATCCAATGGCATGGCCGGAAAGATTCCCGGTGTAATTAATATCCCATGCTTCCAAAGAATTTGGCAACCTTTTATGACGTTATCTATTCCTCCGATCACCACAAATACAATTGGAAAGCCCGTAGAATTATCTACTTCAAAACCAATTTTTCTAGCTCCTTGAACTAATTGCTGAGTTCTCTCCCACAATACTTCTCTTAATTTTTCACCTTCTCTATTATTTACTTGAATTCCAGCTATGGCACTGGCCAAGCTGGCGGTAGGAATTGGTCCCGTGAAGACAATAGTAGGTGCTGTGTAAATCAACTTCATCATTTCTTCATCACAAGCAGTTATGAACGCACCAATGGATGAGTATGCTTTTGACAATACAGAAACGTATATAATACGATCTTCACTGTAATCTAGATTGTAATGTTTTACTATTCCATTACCGCGAAAACCAAATGGATTTTCTTTGCTTGGATTTTCTCCAATTATTCCAAAACCGTGAGCATCGTCGAGATAAATATAAGCATTATGCTTTTTTGCTAATGCCACATACTCTGGCAGATTTACCCACCAGCCAGACATTGAATAAACGCCGTCTATAGCAATTACTTTTCGTCTTGATTTTGGATTCTCTTCTAATAATCTTTCTAAATCTGCCAAATTTCGATGTTTAAATGTTACTACTGTTGCCCCCTTTGCTCTAGCGAGATGGGCCCCCTCTTGAATAGATGTGTGAGCAGCGGAATCAATGAAAATAGTTCCGCCATCTGCACACAACACAGGAAGTACTCCTACGTGAGTTAAGGTCGCTGTTGCAAATGCTATGATATGTTTAGCACCCATTAATTCTTTTAAATGCTCTTCTAGCTCAATATAAATTTTTGGAGATGCTACAATTCTCGTCCAACTAGGATGAACTCCCCATTTTTCAATGGCGGGAGCAATAGATGCAATAATATCAGGATGAAAATCAAAACCTAGGTAATTACAGGAAGCAAAATCAATAACCTTCTTATCTTGAATAATCAATTCTCTGCCTTTTTGATAATCTACAACGTTTACAATCTGAGGAATTTGACTTGCAACCCATCTTTCAAAATTGGCCAAAGTATCACCCTCCTCTGATAAATCCGTCCAAACATTTTCATCAACTTCTTGTTCTGAAACAAACTTCGCGGCCTCACGAATAGTTGCAAATTTCCAAGCAAAGTCATCTGGTAATTTTACTTTTCTCCAACTAGAGATTTTAAGTGTCAGCTCAACCAATTGTAAGGAATCAAGTCCAGTATTGGTTAAAGGGCCATCCAAATTAATGTCAGTAATTTCACTCTTGGTTGCTTGTGATATTTTTTCGACAATAAAACTTTCAATATTACTCATTTGAGTTGTTTGAGTTATTTGAGTCGTTTGAGTTGCTGGCACTGAATTCTCCTGTATGCTTTCATTTTGCTCTGAAATTTCTTCAGTTATAATATTTTTGTTAGCTACAATTTTAGGGGAAAATAATTCTACAACTTGAAAACGTTGAATTTTTTTCATGCTAGAACGAGGAAGCGTTCCTTCATCAACTAAAAATACATGATATGGAAGAATTGAATTATTTAAATTAATCAATTGCTTTATTTTTGAAACAATTTTTTCACTCTTATCTAAAGATTCAGCAACAATGCAAAGTACTTCTTCATTTGTAACTTCTGCGGAAAAGGCAACAGTGGTTCCTCTAACAATAGCAGAACACTCTTGCTCAACTACCTTTTCAATATCATTTGGATAGTAATTTTTACCTCTCAAAATAATCAATTCTTTATGTCGTCCTACAATAAATAGTTCTTTCTTATGAAAAAAACCAAGATCTCCAGTTCTTAAATAAGTTTTTTCATCTCCTTCAATTTTTGCGCCAAACACTTTAGCATTTAACTCATGCTTCCTCCAATATCCTGCAGTCACAGTTGGTCCTGAAATCCAAATTTCTCCGATACTTTTATCATCACATTCCACTAAAGTTTCTGGATTTATTATTTTTACAGAGTGTTTTTCAAGTGGACAACCACAACCAACAACTATCTTCTCTTTTGAGTGATCTTTATTGTTATTTTCTAAATTGTTATTTTCTAAATTACTCAAGTTACTTAACTGCACTTTGCCTTTTTCCATCGCTGATCTATCTAAACTTATTATCAGTGGTTTTTTATCCATTTCAATACCACTTAAAATACAAACTTGTTCTGTAAGTCCATAACTAGGTTGCATGTATTCTTCTTTGAAACCATAAGAAGAAAATACTTTACAGAAATTTTTTATTGTTAGAGGATTAACAGGTTCTGTTCCCAAAAAAGCAACTTTCCAACGACTAAGATCATATTTAGAATAGCTAGAAGAGTTCGAATAGTTAGAAGAAGATGAAAAGCTTACAGTTTTATCTGTAACTTTATTAGCGCAAATATCGTAAGCAAAATTTGGACCGCCAGCAATTATAATTTTCCCAGACGATTTAGATATTTCTTCCGGCCACAGAAGAGGATTTGCTAAAAATGCCAAGGGAGATATCATCGTTGAGGTTGCACCATGATAGATGGGTAAAATTGCTCCGGTAAAAAGTCCAGTAGTGTGAAATGGTGGCAACCAACTTACTGTACTCATTTCCCTAACGTGAATTTCATTTCCAACACTTGCAAGTTTTTTAGTTATTAACTCAGCTGTTTCTATAATATTCTTATAACTTGTCATTACTCCTTTGGGATTACTTGTTGATCCAGAAGTATATTGTAAAAGTGCTAATGAATTATTAGTAATTTTAGGAAAAACAAAAGGATCTTTATTTAGATCAATTTTAAGTAATAAGTCCTCAATGGCCACAAATTTTACCCATGGAAGAGTTAATGAAATAAGAAAAAGCTTCTTCTTTATCATTTGGTTAGTAAGCACTACATTTGTTTGTGAATCTGCAAGAATCGATTTAAATTGTTTAACAGTTTGTTTTAATTTTGCAGGATCTGGTGGCAAGGAGGGAATAACTACTACACCTGATAAAAAACCTCCCCAGACAGAACAAACATATTCTTTTCCTGGAGGCAACATTATGAGAATTCTGTTTCCCTCTTTAGTTTTAGCAATTTTTTTTAGACCAACGGCAATTGATTTTGCTGTTATTGCAAGGTCACTATAAATTAAATTTTCAAAATTACCATTACTATCATTTACAAATTTAATAGCAGTCTTTTCTTTTAATTTTTCTGCATTACGAATTAAATTATGAATAATTATATTTTCTTCCATTAAATATCTCCTTAAATATATTATATATTATGATTCATTTATTTTAGCATGTCTCAGATAAGAAGACACATTCGGCCCATCTGAGATCATCATCAGTTAACTTTTTAACATTCATGTTGATAAAACCAACTTCTCTCCAAAAAGGTAGATATGTGGTTACAGTTAGCAACCTAAAGAAGGATACACACCAATTAAACAAATTAAAGGCCTATCCTAAGTTAAATTAATGAAGTTGTTTCCTTTTATTTTACCATAATGATTCCTATTTTTTTTAAATTTAAATTATAACTTTTTTGGATAATCTTTATTCAATAATCTTTATTCTACTTGATATTTCATTTTTCATTAATATATAATATTAAAACGATCAAAAAAAAAATTTTTATTGGAAAATATTTGTATAACTTAATGAATTTAAAAGATGAATTTTAAATTAATTATTTTTCAAAATAATTTATATTTACAGAACATAGATATAGCATTTAGTTGTCACTTTAGGGCCATTACATTATTGTTTCAATTGTTTTTAATTTATAATTTAAAAATTTTTGTTAACAATAGGAAAGGATCACTGTCTGGGAGTTAAAGATATTAATAATTTAAAAAAAATAGAAATTCCATCTACTGAATTTACTTTTACATTTGCTCGAAGCTCAGGAGCTGGAGGACAAAATATTAATAAAGTAAATTCTAAAGCAACCTTATATTGGAATTTAAAAGAATCATCATCGTGTTCAAAAATAATTAAGGATCGGTTTAGTATTAAATACCCAAATATGATTTCTGATGAAGGAGTTGTTCAAATAGTAAGCCAAAAAAATCGAACACAAAAGGCCAATATTGATGATTGCATTGATAAACTACATGCACTTTTGGAAACAGTAGCGATTGCTCCTAAAATTAGAAAGGTAACTAAACCTAAACGTGGTGCAATTGAAAGGCGACTACGAAGTAAGAAAAAAGATTCAGACAAAAAAAAATTACGAAGTGATAAAGGAAGAACATTTTAAATTAAAGTGCCTTGTGATCAGTATACTTCCTCTAATACTTCCTCTTAAAAACAGGATCAAAAAATTTTTTTTGTAGTCCTTTTTTAGTTTGCTTGTAATGATCTTCGCCTTGCTTTTCATTAAGCCAATTAAGCAGAGTCAAATTATTTTTATCGAAAACTGCACCTATTTTATCTAAATTATCTATTATGTTCTTAGATTTCAAAGAAGAATTTAACGAATTATATGGATAAACTTCCACCTTCTCACAAATTCCAGCTCTGATGGGATTTTGATAGATGTATCGATATACTCTAAGTAAATAGTTTTCAGTTTGAACTATAGACCATTTATATCTGGTTCCAAATATTCTATTTATTCGATTCGCTTTCTTGCCAATGGCAAGACTGATTTGGTGATTCAAGTGCTGTAAGGCCTTGTCGATGTTTTGATCAGGTGTTTTGAATAAAAGATGATAATGATTATTCATCAAAGTAAAGCAATAAATATCCAGATTGTGTTTTGTAGCTGTTTCTTGCAATTGAAAGGTAAAAATCTCCCAAACCTCTTCTATTGGTAAATAAAACCACTCCCTATTGTTAGAGCGGATGCGAACATGATACGGAAAATCGTTGGTCCTTATTAGCAGTGATCGTCCCATGCAATTTTGATTACACTATTTTCTTTATTATGCAGTAATAATTTTTCTTGTCGGTCTTGTTTGCTTCGATAATTTTCAAGCATGAATCATCAGCTTGCTTTTTACAACACAATCAGTCCCAGAAGTGGCGTGGCACCACTTCCCCACTGCCCCCACTTCCCATATTATATAAGTACTTTTTTTGATTGCCTATGTATTGCCTATAACATTGCCTTACATTGAAATCATGTTTTTTCATTTGGGCGATTAGTTCTTTTTTAGAATAATATTCGCTTTATGTAATAATTTGATGATAGAATAAATTACATCCAAAAATTAAAATTAAAATTCACATTAAATTAAAATTAAAATTAAAATTCAAACGTCAACCGCGAAGGAGATCATTTGATGAGAGCATTAATTTCTATTATTAGTATGGAAATTTTGATTACAGTTGCAAGTATTGTTAATGTGGCCCAAGCAGCATTAGGAGGTTGGGCCCCTGAAGGTGTTTTAGGTTCCCAAGATGCTGGTGCCCCTGGCTTTGTTTATCGTGCCCCTATTAATAAAACAGCAAACATTACAGGACCGGTTCCATCCAATAAATGGTGGGCGGGAGTTTTAGTTAAAGACGATATCATCACCATGAGCCCATATCCTTTAATTGTTTCTCCATGCAAGAATCGTTTTCCTGCTGAAAATGGTTTTTTTGGGTTGGGGATTAGCTATAAAGGACCAGGATATGTAATGGCCTCTGGTGGAGGACCTGTAATCGGATATTCAAAGAAAAATTGGAAAATTGCTTCGTATGTACATAATGATTTAATCGTGATGAATGAAAATTTTGAACATAGTTCATTAAAAACTAGAGTAGATGGTTATGGTGACTGGCATGTTAATTTGAAAACATCTGATGATTATGGGCACTCTATGAACTCTACAATCACCGCCGGTAGCCCATATATTTTCTTAAACTATGAAAAAGGTCAACCCAAAATTAATTTGAATAGCTTTGCAGGCAACATTAGTTTTTATGATAAAGAAGGCAATTCAATTATGCAACCAACTACCTCTAATGATTTTAATAATTTTAATAATTTTAAATTTCTACCTTTTCCTTTGGTTAATACAAATTATCAAGGAGACCACATTATCGTTAAGTTATTACATCCAATAACTCAAGAACCACGTTGGTATGGATTCTTTGCTGAACCTAATACTAACTGGAATCGTGAAGGCACAAAACTTTCGGTTTCTTTTGCTGCAAACACTACTGATTCTTCAAAATATTTGATTATAGCCTTAATACCTTCGTTAGAAGATGCTCAATTATTTTATGAACATGCTTATAATAAAATAACAGGAACTATGGCCGATTATTTTTATGATGAAGATAGTGCCACTGTTACTACAACTTTTAAAATTACAACAATTCCATTAAGGAAAATAGAGAGTGTACAGAAAACAAAAACAAGGCCAACCACAACCACAACATTATCATCATTGCCTTTGTTTACGCTCTTTCCTCATCAATACAAAAATTTAGATAAAAATTTCGATGAAAAATATACTAATTATGAAAATTTGTATTACAAAACTATGAGAGGAAATTTAAAGTTATTTGCTGGAAATACTTTTAAAACAGTTTTAAAAAATCATGGTATCCTTCATTCCTTCAATGAACCAACGGCATCTTCATCTTATAATCATCACTTGGCCGTGGATTATTTAAATAAAGAGCAAGCTATTAAAGATAATTACAATGTTGATACATATGGAGGTGGAAAGGCATTGCTTAGAATTGCTGAATCAATAAATATTGCAGATAAGTTGGGTGCAGATGCTTCTGAAATCAAAAGTGAATTTATAAACAGTCTTTATAATGAATTTGCTAATTGGTTTACTTACTCTCCTGGACAAGAAGATACTTTTTGGGCCGATGGAGGACCTCACCATTTTTTTACCTACTTTTCGCCTGAAAATGGTTATTGGGGACATTTAACCGGATGGCGTGCAGGATTTGGTACGCAAGCACTTAATGATATGCACTTTCATTTTGGTTATTGGATTCATGCTGCTGCAATCTTGGCCCAATATCATCCAACATTTGTTCAAGATTATGGTTGGGCCATAGATCAAATAGTACGCAATATTGCCTCTCCATATCGTGACGATAAAAAATTTCCTTATCTTCGTTATTTCTCTCCTTACAGTGGACGAAGCTATGCTAATGGTTGGAGTTGGGATGATAATCACTCTGGTAACGATCAGGAATCTACTTCTGAGGCCATGAATGCCTGGGCGAGTGTATATTTGTGGGGTTTAGTTACTGGGAATAAAACTTATCGAGATTTAGGACTTTATTTATATTGGACTGAAAAATCAGCAATTGATCAATATTGGTTCAATGTAGATAAAGATATACTTCATGAGAGTTATGCTTACTCGCATGCAGTGATTTTACGTGAGACAGCTTATGAATTTGAAACATTTTGGGGCAGTCGTTATATTGAAGAACTTTTCGGTATTCAAATGTTGCCGATTACTGCTGCTACTTTATATCTAGGAATAAACCAAACCTATGCAAATAAATATTGGAACGAGATGTGGTCTATACATCAACAGCTTTATGGTATCAATGCAGACTTTAATGCTTGGGATGCAATTATGTTAAGATTTTTAGCATTGATTAATCCACAATTGGCAGTTGACAAGTTTCAATTTGGGAAAATACATGGTCCATTAGGAGGGCAAGAATCAGCAATCTTAGATCAAGAGACCTGGACTTCTACATATTTTTTCATTCATAATTTAAATCAACTTGGAACTCCAGTTCATAATGTTTTTGCTGATAAACCATCATTTGGTGTATTCAAAAAGAATGATCAATACACCTTTGTTGGGTATAATCCTTCTAGCAGTGAAGCGCTAACAATAAATTTCAAAGATGATCAGAAAAAAATTATTTACACCATGAAAAATATCCCACCTAAAACTACTATTTATAGCAAATAATGATAGGCACTTAAAGTGATTAGGTATGATCTAACTGAGCTTAATACTTCTTTGAAACATAAGCAGGGTAAGTTATATTTTTAAAAAATAACTAACAAGCGACAAACGAGGTTAATTATGAAAAAGTTTTTTTTTGTAACCCTGTTCCTGTTATTGATAAGCTCAACTTCATTTTGTATGTCAGCAGCGAGCTATGCAGTTGATGACAATTTCAGAGAAGAACTTTATAAAGTAGTAGAGGGAGTTAGAAATTATTTTGGCATAGATGCTGAATTTTTTTATGATGAAGACAACCCAAGAGTAAATGCGACTTCCTCAAGTACAGGAGAAATTCATTTATTTGGTGGTCTTGTTGAAAAGGCCTACTCTGTGCCTAATAGTCCTTGGACTTATATTATTCTAGTAATAGCTCATGAGTGGGCCCATCAACAACAATTCCTATATGGATACCGACCCATGTATAATATTCAAAAAGAGTTGCAGGCCGACTGTGAAGGTGCTTATTTCTTATTTACTATCTATAAAGTTACTCAAGAAGAGATTACAAATTTAATTAACAATCAAATGAGTAATCCTATAAGGAGTTTACCTTGGTGGGACGTCAAAGCACATGGAACTCGTCAACAAAGAATAGCGGCGGTAAAGAGAGGATATGATTTAGCATCACATGCTATTTCAATTAACAGAATGTATACCCCTAGTGAAATATTTAACTTCTGTGAATATATTATGGTAACTCCCTAAAGGGGTTATCATGAAAAATATTTTTTGGATGGAAAAAAAATTATTTTAGTGGGAGTTAGTATGGGAGTTAGTATAGATAAAAAAACTGTTTGATTTATTTTGCCACACCTTCTAAGATTCTTCTTCAATCTCCGCCACTAAACTAATTGTATATTGACCAGTTTTTTCATCCCTATTCATCACAAGCAATCCAAGTTTTTGAGCATCTTCTACTAATTCTCTAAATGAACGGTAACCATAAGATGATTCATTAAATCCAGGGCAACGACGTTTCATTGTTTGCTTAACTAGTGATCCCCATATTTTGTCTTCATCTCCCTTTTCTTCAATTAGCCCTTGAAGGGTTTCAACAATGAGGTCTAGTGCTTCCTGGCGTTTTGTTAGCGTAGAAAGCTCCTTAGTAGTTGAAGAGCAAGTAGTGGAAGATTTTTTATCGACTGTTTTTCTTTTTGGTTTTGGTTCTCTAACCAAGTCATCATAAAAAATAAATTCATCACAATTGCCACGTAATAAATTTGATGTAGAATCTTTAACCCCAATACCTATTACAACTTTGTTATTTTCTCTGAGTTTGGATACTAGAGGAGAAAAGTCAGAATCACCGCTAATAATTACAAAAGTATCGACGTGAGATTTGGTATAACAAAGATCTAGAGCATCTACTACCATTCTAATATCGGCAGAATTTTTACCGGATTGTCTTATGTGAGGAATCTCTATTAACTCAAAGGCGGCTTCATGCATGATATTTTTAAAATCTTTGTAGCGATCCCAATCACAATATGCTTTTTTTACAACAATACTGCCTTTTAGTAAAATACGCTCTAATACTTTATTAATATTAAAATTTTTATATTTTGCATCTCGGACACCTAAAGCGATATTTTCAAAATCGCAGAATAGGGCAATGCTTGTATTCTCTGGATTGTTACTTATCATATTTACTATCTACACCCAAAACAACGGTAATGGTTGTTTTGGAAAACAGTAAAACAATCTTCAAATTCCAAAGTCTTTAATATCTCAAATTGAACGTTCAAAATATGCTTCTCCTCTAAAATGTTTCTAAATTCATTCTATGGTATTACATACAATGAGTAAAGATAGTTTTTGCCTCTGGAAATAATCACTTAATCATTCTCACTTAATAATTCTAATGATAACTACTCAAGTAAGTTCCCATTCCTAAGTTGGAACGGAAATAATTATATTCTTTTGATTCACAATTTCTAGTGAGCTCAACATTGCAATCTAATTCACTTTCTTTATATGTGAGATCGCTTTCTTATTTGAGAAAAATTAAGACCTTTGAGACCTAATAATATAGTCAGGTATTAAGAGAAAATAAAAAAATAAGAAAATATTTTTACATAGGGATTTTCTAATTATCATTAATAGCTATTGTATTGTGATTTTAAAATATTTATAAATATTCCAATTATTATGCCACTTTTAAAAAACAAGAAGCATACACTTCATAAAATTAGGAGAATTAATAATTATGGAAAACGATTTATTCAATACATTACAAACTGAGCATAAAGAAATAAAATCTATCTTTGGTATACTTAAAAGTGAAAAATCTCCAGAAAAAAGAGATAATTCACTTTCATCCCTTCAGGCCTCGCTAATTCCTCATTTACGAGCGGAAGAAAGAGTCATATATTCTGAGCTTTTTAAAAATTCTCAATCTAAAGAACTTGGTTTAGAGGCAGTGGAAGAACATTATGCTTTAAGATTAATGTTAGAAGAACTATTTAAAATGCCAAATAATAGTGATCGTTTTAATGCTCGGGCTAATGTGACCTTGGAAATACTAGCTCATCATATTGATGAAGAAGAAAAAAAAATATTTCCTAAAATGAAAGAGATTTTTAATAGTGAACAGTTGAATAATTTTCTTAAAAAATTTTCAGATGAAAAGCAAGTGATAAAAGAAAAGAAAGGTGTTCTTCTTAATATATTGCATACGGATCATGAGGAGGTAAAAACGATTCTCAATAAACTTAAAAACGAGAAATCAAGTTATGAAAGGAATAATTCACTTCAAATGCTTGAAGGTTTGCTTATTCCGCATATGAAAGCAGAAGAAAATGTTATTTATAAAGAGCTTTTAAAATTTCGAGAATCTCAAGAATTGGCATTGAGGTCCCTGGAAGAACATTATGCCACAAGAACGGTTATGGAAGAACTTTATGAAATGCGTATTAATAGTGAGCGTTTTAGTGCTCGTGTAAATATAGTAACGGAAATGGTCAACCATCACATACTAGAAGAAGAAAAAGATCTCTTTGAAAAACTTAAAGAACTTTTTGATAGAGAACAATTAAACGATCTTACGAAAATATTCACTGAGGAAAAAAAAGTAATTAAAAGAAGATATGAATAAAAAATTAAAGCTGAAAAGATTGACGAGAAAAAAAATATATAAAGCATAGTCAATCTTTAATCAAGGAGGTCTTTTATGATACCAAGATATGAAGAAAATGATTATCGCCAAAGAAATTTTCATAGAAGAGGGCGATGGGATGAAGATGAAGAAAAAGATTCAAGAGATGGTCGTAGAAGTAGATATGGTGAACGAAGAGAAGATAGAAGATCTTATCGGGATCATGATGAGAATGAAGATCAAAGATATAGTGGTAGAATAAGTCGTCAAGAGGCCGGTCATAGAGGAGGAGAAGCAGTTTTAGAAAAATATGGCCCAGAATTTTATAGGGAAATTGGAAGAAAAGGAGGCAGGGCACGTTGGGGAAAAAATGAAGATGAAAATGATAGAGGAAGAGGTAGATCTGGCAGAAGATGAAAATAATCGACAGCGTCCTATTTGCTAGATTGAATCAAGATAAAAATCCCTAATGAAAGAATTAAAAAAGCAACGATACGATGGAATCGTTTCTCTGAAATTTTCTCAAGGAAGTTCATACCTAAAATGGTCCCTGCTATTACACCTATTAACATTTCCCCAGTGTAAGCTTTCAAGGTAAAAATTTGAGAATAGAAAGTTACAAAATAGATTGGCATTCTTACTAAATCTACAATAACCCCGGTTGCTGTAGTGGTTGCTACAAATGATTCTTTTGATAGGTTAAAGCTTAAAAGACCAGCTGCTCTTATTCCCCCTTGATTTCCTGCTAGACCTCCAAATATTCCAGAAATTGCACCTGCGACGTATGCCGCTTTCTTTCCTATTTTAATTGTCTGTAAAATATTTGTAATTCCAGTTATACCAGTAAAAATTAGTAGGATAGCAAAAATCTTAGTGAGCCATTGATTGTTAATCAACATATGTAAGAGTGCACCTATTAGTCCACCTGTAGCGCTCATAATTCCAAAACTAAGTAAAACTTGACGATCAACATATCTTCTCAATATCCAAAACCTTAACAATGTCGCTACAAAGTGAGGAATTGAAATTGCAGCTATTGCCAATTTAGTTTCTACTTTAAGAGATAAAAGTGGTGTAAGTAGACTTCCAATTCCAAAACCAGTTATGGCCGCCAATAATCCTGCAGCTAATGATAAAGATGTGAGAATTAAATCAAAAATCATAGTCAACATCCTATTAGTTATTCAGTCC
>JADGAM010000074.1 GCA_015232015.1 Oligoflexia bacterium
GTTCTACAATAGGTCCACGCTGTCGCCTTCGCTTGAGAGATCATAAAAAGTGAAGCACCAATCACTGCTAAACTTAAAGTTAATAATGGTATTTTCATATTCATTTTCTTTGCATTAAGAAATTAAAGGGACTGTCGCCACCACTACTGTTACTCGATGAAAATGAGGCCATGTAGTTTTCGAAACCCTCTAAGAGATCATGACCAATGGAACATAAAAATTCTTGTTGCTCATTTATTCGAGTTAAAAAATCTCCAATTGTTAATTGAATTCCATCCAATTCAATTTTATCATTAGGTGAAAATTGTACGTTCGTACGAACATTGACTCCTAGTTCTTTAATCTCGAGAATTTTACAATCTTTAATCGCAGTTTTAATCTTATCTTTAATAACACTGGCCTTTAACTTTAATGCCTTTAATGACTGTTCTGAAAATAGTTCAGGATTTTTTGTTAATTCAGAGAGAATGAGTGGGCCATCTTTTTTTAATGAGATACCAAGAGCACAGTATTGCTCTTCCATTTTGTTCATAAGTTCAATTAACTCTTTAGCGTACCCCTCCCATTTAATTTTACCCTCAATTTCTATTTTGATGAATTCATTCTCTGCATAGGGAGCATTGGTAGCAGGATTTTTTAAATTGGATAAAGTAAAAGGGACAAAAGGAATAGGTGCCTTTTTTTCAATAATAATTTTTTCCTCTGCAGCTGCATTATCTAGAAATGTGTGTTGCAGAGGAATTGCAATAGCAACTAAAAGATAAAAGGGAATTAATAATAATTTTATCTTCATTATTTTTTCTCCTGGATATTTGCTTCCGGTCCGGCATTAATTTGTAATACTTTCTTTTCTATGAATTTCAGTTCATCATTTTTCATTTTTAGAATGGATTCCTTAGGTGTTTTATAAATAAAAGAGAATAATTCACAGTTAACATATTTTCTTTTTTCGTTGTCTCTACATTGAGATGCTAATAAATTACCTTCACTTTCAAACATTCTAGCAACAATATCAGCACGAGCTGAAAAACTAAGAGATGCTTTAAAGGATTTTTCACCATTAGCTAAATGAAGATTAATCTCTTCCAATGCCTTATTTTTGAATATGGAATCGAGGTTAGAAGATTGAACAAAACTAATGGCCTCTGCCGCCTTTTTTCTTAAATCATTTAAAGAATCTTCTGCTGTGAAAGTATACTTTTTGTTAACATTTCTTTGTACTTTCATAAAAGCAAGATAGATTTCCGATATCTTTGGTTCAAACTCCCTTTCAGCACGAAACATTTCTTCTGTCTGTTCTATAATTTGATTTAGTTCTGGATAGCGAAGTACTGCTTTTTTAAATTTAAGAATTATTGCACTTTGGGTATCATCAAGAAGTTTTTGCCAATTACCATTCATCTGACTATCAGGATAGAGACTATCCCAAGATTTCATAGCATCTTCTAGCAGTTTTATTTGTGTATTCATTGTTGAAACAATCTCTGAGAACGAACCCATCGCTCCAGGTGTAAATCTTGTCAGATCATTTAATGTTGTTAACGCTTCATTGGCCCGGTAGCTGTTGGCACGAATATTTTCACTTAACGTGACCAGAGTATCTGATTGTTTTTTTATTCTCTTGTGAATGTCATTTCTTAAGCTTATGGATGTTAGAGTTGGTGATTTTTCTACCAGACCAATAATAACATACCATTCTTTAAGCCAATTAATTTTTGCTTCATTAAGTTTTTCAGCTTCTAATTTGATACCTTTATCACCCAAATAATAAGTATCACGAATCAATTTGTATCTTCCATAAAGGGTGTTGATCTTTTCTGCCTTTGCCAAGCGATCAGCTAATTCTGCTTGCTTTTCATCTAAGATTCTTCTTTGTTCATCGGAGATTGTATCTTCTGATTTTACAGAACCATGCAAGAAAACTGTTGCGATTAAAAGTAATAGTATATAAAAATAAAACTTTCCCATAGTTTCTCCCTTTGTCTGGATAATTATTTTCGGCCAGACAATCATAATAACTGATAAATATAGGCCGGAGGGCACCTACTTTCTTAAAAAACTATTCGCAATTCATATGCCAAAAATAATTAAGAGTTAATTAAGAACTAATATCAAGAGTAATTTATGTTATTAATGGATGATTAACTTGCAATAACAAAGAGTCTGATTATTTTTTTAGCAAATGATTCGTTGTTAGAAATTTTTGCAAGTGTTTTCAAACGAAGATATTTTTTTCATTTTGAAAACAAACTGAAAACAAATTGAAAACAAAATTTGCTTTTCATGCAACATTAGAGTTAAGCAGGCCTTCACAGGCCCTAAGTAAGTATGGTACTCCACTTGCAATTAAACTTATGCTGTCTGCTTTTTATGATAGCGTTTTCCATAAAAAAAATTAGCAAAGGAGAATAGTATGTTTATTAGAAGTTTAACTTTAATTGCAGTTTTCGTTGGTTTGCATTTTGTAAATGTTTCTCAAGCGAAGGCCACGGCCTGGGCTTATTGTGGTTATCAATATGATGGATGTGTTGAATGGCAACTTGATCCTCCATCTTGGGAGGGCGCTCCTCAGAGTGAAAGATGTGTGAGAACAGAGAAGCAAATGATAGCTCTAATGACAAGCAATTGTGTAAGGTATGATTCCTCTTGTCCTAGAGATAGTACGTGCCAACCAACATGTATAGAATGGGGACCTGATATACCAAATCCTAATACAGGTGATGGAAGTGGTTTGCATGCTTTTAGTAATAGTGGTACAGCACGTCCTGATTTGGATTATATTTGTAAGTTGCCAGTGGCCTCACAAATGGGTGTGAACTATGTCGATCGATGTGTGAATGCAGATATTAGTAATTGCCAAGCAGATGCTGGAGGGAAACCTGCTGAAAGTTTTGGAGAAAACGATGTTCCTAGTGAAGGATGGTATAATCCACCAGGAAATCTTTGGTTTCCAACAGCAGTTCGATGCAGGTGTGGTTGTTTTACTAGTGATACATTAATTAAGACGGCAAATGGGTATGGAGCTATTGAAGTTGTTTCAGCAGATGCTTACCTAAATCCGATCAGAGTTGCTCTTCCTTTCTTAAGCAATAAAGCAAGAGAGCAAAAATACAGTGGCCTGCTTGTCACCAGAAATTTTACTAAAGGTCCAGAGAATAAACCTATTTTAAGAATCAAATTAGAAAATGGAAAATTTATCGATCTGACTGATATGCATCCAGTATTGGTAAAAGAAAAGGGTGCTTTGAAAATGATCCAAGCAAGTAAAGTCAATCTTGATTCTACTCTCCTGACTGAAGATAGACATGAGGTGAAAGTAAAAGAGATTGAGACAAGAGTCCTGCAAGGAAATAATTCTGTTTATAATGTTGATACTAAGGAAGCAACAGCAGAAGGACATATTGTCAGTGCCAATGGCCTGCAAATGGGTGATATGATTTGGCAACAAAAACTTTCTGAACAGGAAGAAAGAATCAACAACATTTTGCAATAAATAACAACAGTAAGAAAAAAACATGTATCTCAAATAATTAGGTCGCTAAATTCAAACTCAATTTTAGAATATTTAACAACTGGTTTTTAATAATTCTTCCAGAAAATTAAAATTAATGTTAGACAAGGCTAACATTGTTCTATATATCTAATAATAGTTCATATTTAACAGCTCTCACCCTTCGCTCAAAGGAGTTAACATGACATGAAGAAAATTTTATTCGCTATTTTTTAGGATTGCTTGCTGACAATACTTGGTTATTAAGTCTCTAATCATTGGAGCGCATTCTATGCTACAAGAAAAAAATAAAAACAAAAGTAAAATGGCAAAACAAGCACTTATTGTTGCTCTAGCTGCAACTACATCAAGTGGATTTTTAAAATCAAAAAAAATACATATAGTAATGGGGTCCGCACTAATCCTTCTTTCGTCCGTTCATTATTTTTCTTACAAAACTCCTCTTAAATCATCTTTCTTTGGTTTATTTAAAAAAATTATGAGCTTATGATGGAGTAAACAAAATATTTTTGAAATGTTATTAACTTTATTATTGGAGATTTTCTTAATGGATTCAATAACTTTTTTTCGAAAAAACATAGCTATATTGGTAAGTTTATATCAAATAGTTTCAAGTCTTATTAAGTTATACCGCACTGGTTTTAAAACTTATCGATTGTTTGGTACTGCTTTGTCTCTTCTAATCTGATTATTTGAAAACATGCTATCAATTAATCTCAGTCACCATGAATACAGAAGCATACTCAGAGTTTTTTGATAAAAAATTAATTTTTATAAAATCTAAAAACAAATTATACAATTCCTATTCATTCTAATTTGTTTTCAAATGAAATATTTTTTTCTCATTTGAAAACACTAAATCTGCATTTTTTGCTCGGAAATAAGGGCCCGTCAAAAAATAACTGCTCTTTTTTTGCGCCAAGATTTAGGTCAGGTTAAGTTTCGACGACTGAACAAAACCGCAGATGTAGTATAACTACATCGAGGATTTTGTGAATGAGGAGAAGCTTAAGATGGCCTAAAGATTGGATGCAAAAATGAGCAATTATTTTTTGACGGGCCCTAAGGCCCTTACCTCATAAATCTTAATGAGAATGCTGGCATTGACCTTGCAATTTAATAGTTGCTGGTAGTTTTTAAAAAACTGCAGAATATATTTTTTAAAAATTAAATTTGTAATAATTTTTTTGGGAGAATAATGTATGAGAGTTCGCTATTTAGTATCTATCATGGTTATTAGTTTAATTCTTCTATTAGGTTTTATTTTACCTGATAAAAAACAAAAAGAATTAGGAACAACAGATGTTCCTAAAGTTACACAAACTCCGAAACAAAATGTGGCAAAAAATTATAGGCCGGCCATAGAAGTGAAAGCTATAGCAAAAACTACTCCTTCAAAAACTAATGAAACAAAGATTGAAGAAACTAGTAATCCCAAAACATGGTTTTCACAATTTACTCCTCTAAACAAAAAAGAGGAAAAAGAATTTTTGGTTGTACGAGAACAAATTGGCAAATTTTATGATTGGGGAAAAGTAGATGAAGATGCGCTTCCTGCTTTTAGAGGGACTATTGGAGAGCTTGGTAACAGAGGTGTTGCTCATTATGTTCGTAAACTAGCAACTCTCACTAAAGATACTGTGAAAACTAGGACAACTGCCGAGCAAGTTATTCGTGAGCTAGATACTATTAGATATTTAGCAGAAAATTTAGGAGAATTTCCTCTAGAAGCAGTAAAAAAACTAGCAACTAGAACTATAGAAAGAAAGAGTAGTGGAGAGATTAAAGATTCAACTTCCTTTCAAATTACCTTAGAAGCATTTCAGATTTATGCTCTAAAAGATCCTGAATCAGCACTAGAATTTATTGCAAATGATATACCTGAACCAGCAAAACATGCTTATGCCTATAACTACTGGTTAGGAAGAAAACTAGCAGGAGTTTCAGAGGGACTGGCGTATCGACAAATAACAGAGAGGCTAGGAGAAAATTTCGCAGGCAGATCTCTATCTAAAAATTAAATAAATTACGGAAAAAGGAGCAAAGAAAATGAATATGAAAATACCATTATTAACTTTAAGTTTAGCAGTGATTGGTGCTTCACTTTTTATGATCTCTCAAGCGAAGGCGACAGCGTGGACCTATTGTAGAACGGAGGAACAGGGGTGTATTAAATATTGGGGGCAAGTAGGTCCCTATATTGGATTAGGTCCTGGAAATTACAATTGTCTTGAGTTTGGGCCAGTACCTATACCTTTTTATATTAGAAAGGAGTGTAGTTTTCCCGTACCAACAGGAACAATAATAATTAACTCAAGGGTGGGTTCGCGTTCGGAATGTAATTATATAAATCCTGTTAACCAAGATCCCTCTACCACAGGACTAAATAAAGTTTTTGCCTATGATGGTACTGGTGATCCCTACTGGTATTCTGCAGCTAATGGTAGTCATTGGGAACATGTTCGAACTAGTGCTACTGCTAAAAAAGTTCCAAGTTTAGATTACCTCTGTAAGCTGCCAGTGGCCGCGGCCATGGGAGTACACTATACCGATCGTTGTACGAATGCAGATATCAGTAACTGTAAACCTGATGCTGGCGGAAGGCCTTCTGAAAGTTTTGGGGAGAACGATGTTCCTATCAATGCTTGGTATAGTTCACCTAAAAATTTGGTGTTTCCACAAGAGGTTCGTTGCCAGTGTGGGTGTTTTACTGGTGAGACACTAATTAAAACTAGTGAAGGTTATGAATCAATTGATGTTGCCTCGGCGAATGCCTACGCAAGTCCAGTCAAACTTGCTCTGCCTATGATGAGTGGTAGTAAACAGCAAAGGTTCACATCAAAACTTGTAACTAGCGATTTTACCAAAGGAGCAGAAGAGAAACCTGTTTTAAGAGTCATACTATCAAATGAAGATTTTATTGATCTAACTGATGCTCATCCGGTTTTGATTAAAGAAAATAATTCGTTAAAGATGGTACAAGCGAGCAAACTAACCGTTGGTTCCACACTATTATCGGAATATGGAGAAGAGTTGAAAGTAAAATCAATAGAAGCACGCATCTTAAAAGGAGATAATTCTGTCTATAATGTTGATACTAAGGAAGCAACAGCAGATGGGCATATTATAAGCGCAAATGGTTTACGAATGGGCGATGTTATTTGGCAAAGAAAACTTTCTGAGAGGGAAAGTCGTATTAGCAATGTCTTATTAGAAAAAAAAGGAGATAAAAGATGAAAGTATTATTATCAGTAATTGTTTTTGTAATGTTTATGTTTTTTTCACTTTATGGAGGAACAAATAATGTTTGCGCCAACGAAACACCTAGGACTCATAATCCAACACCGGTGATAGCTCCTGCTGTAGATCCTATGAGAGAGACAGTATGGCGTGATTTTGAGTTTAAAAATTGGCAAATAAAAGTAGCGCTACCGAAGACACTTGCTCCCAGAGCAAAGGTATCCTTCAATCCACAAACTAATCTCCATAGATTGTTACCCGGACTATTAGGGTATGTGGACAACCACAAATATCCAATGTTCTTTGAAGTGGAGATTGGTAGTTGCGAGAATCTTGAGAAAAATATTTTAAATGTTATAAGGAAATTACCCCTTTCTGCAATCACCAAATATGATCTGGATACAATAGATGGTTTAAGTGCAAAGGTTTACCAAGAAAATTCTGAATATCAAAGGGAAGCAAATATTTCAGTTGATTTGATCTCATCTTTTCTCATCTTAGTAAATGGTGGAGATGGGACATGTTTAAAATTATTTTTATCTCCTATGGAGAGGGAGAAGCGATTTATCTCTTTTTCGGAAAATATAGGGCATATGAGAGATATCGTTTTATCAATTCACAAAATTAATAATCAGTACTAATTAAGGAGATTAATGTATGATGTTTAAAATTAAAAAAGTCGGCACATTGTTGATACCTCTAGCAATGCTATTCTCGGCAGAAGCGTTTGCAACCAGGTATACTTACTGTAAGGATGGTACTTCCGAGGCATACTCTGATCCGAGCTTTAGCGCAAACTTTAGGTCCCCAGATAATGACAAAATTTGTAGACTTCCGATAGCAAGTGATATGGGTGCAGACTACACTCTTCGCTGTCAAATTGCAGATGCTTCCATCTGTAGGATTAATGAAGGAGGGGTTGCCGCTATTCCTGGTTCCCACGATGTTCCTTCCCTCGCATGGTATTTTGTTGAGGGGCGAGACTCCTTTAAAAATGTGCGCTGTAGATGTGGTTGCTTCTCAGAAGACACCATGATTTTGACTTCTTATGGAGAACTTCCAATTGGTAGTTCCTCAGCTAATGCCAATCAAATGCCACTGAGTCTTGCAATCTTGCGAGCTGATGGAAAAGGTCTGGATGATTCTGAATACCTAA
Organism: Oligoflexia bacterium; assembly: GCA_015232015.1. Classification (GTDB taxonomy): domain Bacteria; phylum Bdellovibrionota; class Bacteriovoracia; order Bacteriovoracales; family Bacteriovoracaceae; genus JADFZW01. The sequence continues at coordinate 7,908 of JADGAM010000074.1, forward strand.
CAAAGAGTGATTTTACCAGAGGTCCAGAAAAAGATCTTATGCTTAAGATTGAAACGGCCAATGGACAAATGATCAAGCTGACTAAAAATCATCCAGTGCTAGTAAGTCTAGTAAACGGCGGACACAACAGTAAGGAGATGGTACAGGCACAATCTTTAAAGGTTGGAAGTAATCTTGTATTAAATACAGGAGCAACAACTGTAGTGACAAAAATATCAGCGTTCAAACTCCCAGAAGAAGCAAACCACGTTTTTAACGTTGATACCAAAGCACAATCGGCAGAGGGACATATTATTGTGGCCAATGAATTACTCATGGGTGATATCAAGTGGCAAGAGCGTTTATCTGAAAGAGAGTCGAGATCTAGTGCACTATTAAATTAATAAACTAAAAAGAAAAAAGGAGAACATTATGTTAAGAAAAATATTGATAATGAGTTTCACTTGCTTTGTCCTTACTGGACTAGCATCTGTGTACGCTAAAAATGATTCAACAAAGGAAGAAAAAATCAATGTGAGCGATAGCTATTTTACTAAAGTTTATGATTTGAAAGTTCCTGCTGAGATGAAAGCAGATGAAAGTGGAAATTTATATTATGCATGTTTACCTCTAAGTGCCATAGGAACAGAAGTGCGGGCGGTGATCCACTTTAACTTTACTCTGAATGGAAACGCCTTTCCTGAAAGAGATGCTTTGCAACTCATTTTATCAGCAACTGATTCCGCCGGTTCAGAAGAGAGAATCAATTATGTTAATACAGCTGGAGTAAAGCAAGGGCAATTCGTTCCTTATGATACACTCACTCTTAGGTATGCAAACCCAAAAGCTAAAAAATGCCTACGATTTGCGCTTCCTGAGTTAGGAGATCGAAATGAGTTTAGCAGTATAAAAATAGATAAAATTGAAATGCACGTTAGTAATAGAAAATAAAGTAGGGAGTATGTGATGAAGATGATAAATGGTTTTATTAAAATGTTTGCTTTTACTTGTTTCGTTCTCCTGGTGATGCAAGTTCAAGCTGCAACGATAAATCCCAGGCTAACATTGTTTGATGGTAATCAGTTTAATTATGTTTATAAATGGGAAGGTAATGAAAATATTACTCCTACGGATTATCAAGAGTTAGTAACTGTAAAACTACCAGCACCCATAGAGGGGGCCGGACATGCATCTGTAAGAGTGGTTATGGCGCTCACACTTGCTATTCCCGCCTTTCCTTCTACAGAAGTTTTACAATTTGAACTAAGCTATAAAAACGCTACTGGTACTGAGAATGTAAAAATTAATTATGTTTCAAGTGATTCTTTTACAAATACTCAGACAGCAGAATTTAGTACACTAACAATGTATTTTCCAGCAGGAAGTAAGGACTTTACCTTTAAGATGTATGGCTGGCCTTTTATCGGTGCACCCTTTTTACAAAGTATAATTTTAAAGGATATTAACTTTGAGGTACATTATGATTAGCAAAATTAGTAAAAAAATTAGTAAATTTAATAAATTAAAAAAATTTAAAAGAGCAACAATGTTATCTGCGCTAGGGAGTATTTTCTTGATTTCTTCTTTGCATGCTGAAACAAATTTAATGAATTGCGAATCCAATGAAAATACACTCTTTCACTGTAAAGTAAATGAGCTTGTCATTTTTCAAGAAAACGACAAAGAGAAATTTGAACAGGAGTTTGTTATTCCTTACAAGTTTAGTTGTACTCCTGGTAGAAGTGACAAAGTAAAAATTGCTGTTGTGGATTCCAGCGGAAAAGAAGTCTATCTAGAATTTGGGAAGAGTGGGGAGATAAGGTTAGATGGACATCCGCCAGTAAAGCTAGTTGATAAAGATACTGGTAAGACTTATAAGTCTCTCTTTAATAGCGGATGTGTTCTCAGTATAGATACAGAGGCGACTAAATATTATCCCTCCTCACATACGCTTGATCTTTGGCGTTCAGAGGCACAATTGCAGACTAAGTTAATTTCCTTTGCTTTAAAAAATTATTTGACCATTAAAGATTTAGCTAAGGTCATTACTTGGACTCAAGGGCAACTCACATCCTTAGAAAGTAGTGTGAAAGATATGTTTGAGAGTGCATTAGCAACCATCAATCTCTCTTTTAAAGATATCTCTTATTCAGATGACTATGAGATTGTTGAACAAAGAGGGACCATTAAAGATTTATGCCGTTTGAATTTTGCTAATATAAATCCTAATACGATAGATCTTAAATCTCTTCCGGCCATAAGTAATTTTGGAGGGAAATTATATTCTATTGTAAATAGCTCTGGAAATCGTAATATTAAAGAACTCAATATTACTTCCACAGAGGGGACCCTACTTCAAGATATCAAGTTTGATAATTCTACAAATTATCTAGGAATTGCTCACTGTAATGAAGTTACCTCTGCTGGTGGACATGCTCTACCCGAAATGATTGGGTTGCCTCCAGAATTTTTTGAACTCCTCAGTCCTTTTGGTCCCTATGGTTATCTGGTTGATATGATCCCAAAGTTAAGTCAAGTACAGTTAACCTTAAAACATGCTCCTAAATACGATGACAATTCATCACTAGAAGCAAAAAATGATCTGATTGCTGCTAGCGAAAGAGGAGCAGAGATTGTAGCGAGAGGAAACAAGTGGATAGAAAAATTAACTGAAGATTCCAAAAAACTTTTTCATGCTCTATCAAAAGAAATCGAGAAGGCCAGCAAACTCAAGTAAAACGCCATAATCGATTAGATAATGGCCCGTCAAAAAATAACTGCTCTTTTTTTGCTTACAAGTAAATTCATCTTTTTGTGGTTTTAAAAAAATCATTTTCATGGTAATATTCATGAAATTTATTTCCCCTCAATTGATGGAGATTGTTTTATGAGTATTTTTTTTAACTATAAGTTAAATTATTTTATCAGTACTTTAATCTTAATAACGAGTTTTTCAATTTTTGCAAACGAAACTTCATTTATTACTTATTGTAAGGATCCCCTCAAAGATCCTGAAGCAACCAGAACCATTTATGTAATTAGATCTGTATTAAATACTACTTCTTGTGAGGAAACACTTCAAAAACTCACAAGTATAACCGAACTTTCGATTGATAAAGGTGAGATATCAAGTGTAGAACCACTTAGGGAACTTATAAATCTAAGCAAACTTTCTATCAGTCATGGCAGAATAACAAACATAGAACCACTAAGTGGACTTGTGAATCTTAGAAAACTAATTCTTTTTGATCACAGAATAGAAAATATCAGGCCAATTAGAAATCTTATGAATCTGCAGGAACTATCAATTGCTAATAATCAAATAGTTGATATAGGGCCAATTAGAGGGTTAACTAACCTCACAAACCTTGCAATAGAAAATAATCAAATAACTAACATTGAACCACTTAAGGGACTTATATATTTAAAAAAACTGAGTATGAGTGGTGCTTTTCACGAAATAAAAGATATAGAACCTCTCAGAAGACTTGTCGCCTTAACATGGCTTAATATCGGTTGGTTAAAAATAACAAGCATAGAACCACTGGAGGGACTTAAAAATTTGCAATATCTTGAATTGGGAGCAAATAATATTACTAATCTAGAACCAATTAAAGAACTAATAAATTTGAAAGAACTTTCTATTCATAGCAACAAAATAGTAAGTGTGGAACCTCTTAGAGGACTTCTAAATCTAGAAAGTCTTAACCTTGGCGGGAATATGATAACAAGAGCAGAACCGCTCAGAGGTCTTATAAAGCTTAACTATCTTAATCTTGTATGGAATCCAGTAATTGAATCTTTAGAACTTCGAAACAACCCCGAGTTGTGTCCTATAGATTCTGAAAATAAAGTTCTAACTAAATGGTGCTCAGACGGTGGAAGGTGAATGCCTGAAATGCCAGTATTATTAGCACCACTCATATCAATATTTTCATCAAGGTCAATATCAAGGTCAATAATCTTTATTTACTAACTAAACATAATCCTTAAACGCTCACAATGATAGTGAGTAATGATAGTGAGTAATAGCACACAATTTGAGTTATAAAACAAATATTCTTTATATCTCATTATGAACTAACTAATCCAAATCACAACAATTGATTAATATATTCTAATCTTTGCTTCAAGAAATAGAGAAACGTTTGTTACAATATTTTGGTATTATTAAGTAAAAGCTGAAAATAAAAAATTAGCTTTAAATTAAGTTTAGGAGAAAATATTTTATGGCCCTTAATATAGGAATCGTTGGTCTACCTAATGTAGGAAAATCTACAATTTTTTCAGCATTAACTTCAACATTTGCTGAAGCCGCAAATTATCCCTTCTGTACAATTGACCCAAACATTGGAATTGTAAACGTACCAGATCCACGTCTTAAGAAAATCACAGAATTAATAAGCCCAAAAAGTATTGTTCCGACTACTGTAGAGTTTGTTGATATCGCAGGTTTAGTAAAAGGCGCATCTAGTGGAGAAGGTCTTGGAAATAAATTTCTTTCACATATTCGGCAAGTAAATGCAATTGCACATATAGTTAGGTGTTTTGATGATCCCAACATAACTCATGTTCATGGAATAATTGATCCCATATCTGATATAAATACCATACAATATGAGTTGGCCCTTGCAGATTTAGATACAGTTGAAAAAAGAATCAGTAATCTTGATCGTCTTTTGAAATCACAAGTAAAAGAGACCCAAGAAAATGCAAAAAAAAGTCTATTAGTATTAAAAAAGATTTCAGAAGAATTACAAAAAGGTTTAAGCGTACGTTCACTAAAATTAACAACAGAAGAAGAAAGTATTATACAAGATCTTCAATTAATAACTCAAAAAAAACAATTTTATGTGTGTAATGTTGATGAACATTCATTCACTCGTGAAGAAAAAAACTGCTATGTTCAAGTTGTTGAGAACTATGCTGCTAAAGAGGGAGCACAGGTTATAACCATTTCAGGCCAGATTGAAAAAGAGATCTCAATGATTGAAAATGAACAAGAACGAGATGAGTTTATGAGTGAACTAGGAATAAAAGAAACTGGATTAACTAAACTTATTCTTTCTGGATATCAATTGCTTAATATGGAAACTTTCTTTACAGCAGGTGAAAAAGAGGTTCGCGCCTGGACTTTCCCTTCTGGGGCCACTGCACCTAAGGCCGCTGGAATTATTCATAGTGATTTTGAACGAGGATTTATTCGTGTAGAAGTTTATCGTTACGAAGATTTAGTAGAGCTTAAAAGTGAACAAAAAGTAAAAGAAAAAGGAAAATTGCGAATTGAAGGTAAAGATTATATTGTAAAGGATGGAGATATTTTATTTTTTAGATTTAATGTATAACCTATTACAAGTTTCCATAATCCTACAGCTCTCCGATAAATTCCATAAAAATTCTCAGCAAAAATCCATAATTTGTATTTTAACATGGATTACGAGACAATTTTACACACAAATTTAAAACCAACTCTAAGATTATATTTTCAATCTAAAAATCAGTAAAAAATGTAAAAGCTCAATCTAAAATCAGCAAAATATTTTTCGGGCAAAAAAAGAGATAAAAGTGCCACGCTTAGCTGTTAAATCTAGTCCGAATTTTAACTGAAAAAACAAAATTTATTCATTCCGATAGTATAATTTATTTTGATATTGGGATTTTATGATTTTTATAAATACCAAAAAGATATAGGAGAATTATTGAAAGCTTAGATGAGGTAAGTTTTTAAATGCCTTGCCTTCAACAGTGTTTTCATTAACCATGACTGCATTTTTTTCATTAGCAGATAAGATTGCTAAATGCCCTGGTAATATTTTTTGTTTCTCTACACTAGCAATTGATCTTTCATTTTTGTGGTCTTTCTTGCCTTTGTTATCTTTTCTTTTGCTCAATTTACTTATTAAAACCACATCTCCTGGCATTCCTACTATTTTTCCAATTTCCCCAAAACGAGAAATAACAATATCACCAATTTTTAGAGAATAATTACATTTATTCGATATTTTTTATTAAACAAATCACTTATTCTGGCCAGACCATGATCAGAAAGAATTAATTGTTTTCTTAATTCTAAATATTTATCATTATTCATAAGATCTGTTCGATATTTAATAATTGCATCTAATAAGTAATCAATTCTTTCTAGTGTTATCGTAAATCGATATTTTTTCTTATTTTTTAAAATTAATGTGAACCATCCTCCAACATGCTTATTTACAGAACTTTTAATTTCGACAATATCATCAAAAGGAATAATCGTTTCCTTCTTCCCTTGTCGAATAACAATCTTCTCACTAAAAGCTTGAATTTTACTTATTGCCATAGGTTTAAGTAAAAAGAAGTATTCTAAATAGAGAAAAAGTCCAACTATTCCAAAGCAAGACGCTAAAATGATTATTAAGATAATATTTTTAGTTTTAGCAATAACTATTAATATGCAAGCAAGAATTATAATCACTAAAAATATTAATAAAAAAAAATAAGAAACGTACTTTAATATTGCAGCACTGATTTTAACTTGCCTTCGATACTCTAATATTCGTGGTGGATGACCAACTTTACCTCTATTGGTAATATCCATTTTTATTTCTCCTACTAATATTATAATCTTTATTATATATTTTTCGGATTTTTTCGATATGAATTTTAAATTATAATACAAAAATAATACAAAACTTTCCTTTAAAAAAATCATTTTGTATTACTACAATGTTTTTTATTGTATAAATTATTTGATATCGTGGACGTAACACATAGTAGGGCCCCATTAACATCCATTAATAACTATCCGATTAGAAACCTAAACTTTTGTCTTCTTCATTCTAGGACAAAAGCCTACGCGAGGTCCTCTTTTTAGAGGGAAATCAAGACAGGCAGATGGACGCTTATCATGTTGAAGAGTGCATTTTCTTGATTCCTTATCTAAAAACAGGCAATCATCGTCCTCTACAGTAGCAAGCGTAAAGAGTCCTGTGGCCTGACGATAGCGCTTAACAACGCCCTCTTTGATCAGACGCTTTGCAAGCACCCTTTCGTCTTCTAATTCAGCTTCAAAAGTTAAATCCATTTTTAAAAGTTCTTCTTTTGTAACTTCGACAGTCATTGCGCAACATAAAGCGATGCAATCTTTACAAAAGTCTATGTTATCTTCACGAAATTTTATCCATGTGTATGGGTGGTCTTTATCAACGGCCATTTTAAAAAATTCTCCTTTAACTGCTAATCTTTCATCTTTATCTACCTGCTAATTTAGCTACTGGCCACTTATACATGCCTACTAACATCAGAAATAAGATATTACAACACAACATCTACAAACGAAGAAAACCTATACTTTTGGTAAAAACAATTTTTTTCATTTGAAGATGCAAATTAAGATCACCGCTCATCTAGCTTTTGTGCTACAATCCCCAAGGTTGTTTTTACTTACCAGGTTGTCACTTTAAAAGCGGGGAAAGTATGAAAAAATCAAATGAAACTTATAAACCTCGAACAAAGCATCTTAATGATAATGGCACCCCTAAATATACGAACAGTTTATTTTTAGAAACAAGTCCATATTTGCTTCAACATGCTCATAATCCTGTTAATTGGTATCCCTGGGGAAAAGAGGCATTTACAAAGGCAGCTGAACTTGGTTACCCAATTTTTCTCAGCGTGGGATATTCTACTTGTCATTGGTGCCATGTAATGGAAGAGGAATCCTTTGAAGATTTAGAAATTGCTGAATTTTTGAATAAAAATTATATTAGCATAAAGGTTGATCGAGAAGAGAGGCCTGACATAGATGCAATTTATATGAGCGCTGTACAGTCTTTAACTGGAAAAGGAGGATGGCCTCTTAGCCTTTGGTTAACTAACGATCAAAAACCATTTTATGGAGGAACCTATTTCCCTGCACGAGATGGTGATTACGGTGTACAATATGGTTTCTTAACAATTTTAAAAAAAATTAAAGAGATCGTTGCTTCCAAATCGGATGAAGTCCATAAAACAGCTCAAGAACTAGCAGATATCATTTCCTCACAATTCAAATTAAATCAACCAAAGTCTTCCTTACAGTCTGGGACAGGGACAGAAACAGGGACAAGGACAGGAATAATGCCAGAGATGCTTCCAGAAGAAGATTCCTTGCATCTTGTGGCAGACTATTATTATCAAACCTTTGATTTTATAAATGGAGGATTAATAGGAGCACCCAAATTTCCCAGCAGTTTTCCTATACGCTTGATACTTCGATATTATAGACGTACTCAGAAAAATAAATTTCTCCAAATGATAAATCTAACTTTATCAAATATGGCAAATGGAGGGATCTATGATCATGTGGGAGGAGGTTTTCATCGCTATTCCACTGATGAAGATTGGTTGGTTCCACATTTCGAAAAAATGCTTTATGATAATGCACTTTTAGTTGTGGCCTATGCGGAGGCATACCAAGTGACTAGAAATGAAGATTTTATACAAATTTGTCGAAAAACTCTGGACTATATTTTAAGAGAAATGACTTCAGAGGACGGGGCCTTTTATTCGTCAACGGATGCTGATAGTTTAAACTCAAGTGGTCACAGGGAGGAAGGAATTTTTTTTACATGGGCACTTGATGAGATTGAAGCAATTTTGGATGCAAAAGAGGCAAAATTTATTAAATACTATTATGGAGTTACAGAAAAAGGAAATTTTGAAGGTCGTAATATTTTTTATGTTTCAAAACCTATCGTTGAGGTCGCTGAAAAATTAGCTTTAACAACAAAAGAGGCAGAAGAAATATTAAGTAGCGCTTTAAATAAATTATACAAAGCAAGAGCAGAAAGGCCAGCACCTATTAGAGATGAAAAAATTTTGACCTCCTGGAATGCGCTTATGATCTCTGCGTTTGCGAAAGTAGGGTTTATTTTAAATGATAATAGGTATCTATTGGCCGCCAAAAATGCAACAATCTTTATTCTCAAAAAGCTTTTCATCAATGGTAGGTTGTATAGAAGTTTTACAGATGGTCAGGCACGCTTAAATGGATATCTTGATGATTACACTTTTTTGATTGCAGCACTTTTAGATTTGTATGAAGCAACTGGTGAAATCAAGTGGTATAAGAATGCAGTTAATTTAGATGAGACATTAAATAAATTTTACGAAGATAATGAGGATAATGGAGGTGGTTTCTTTAGGACAAGTCATGATCACGAAAAGCTTATAGCAAGGGAAAAACCATATTTTGATGGAGCTGAACCATCAGGAAATTCAATAGCGATGCTTAATCTTCTTAGGCTGTATGAATTTACTAATAAAGAAGATTATCGTAGACGATACGAAAGAGGGTTTAAGGTCTTTGATAATTTATTAAAAACAAAACCTATGATTTTTTCTGAATTGTTGCTTGCTGTGGACTATTACCTTGATGATCCAAAAGAAGTTGTTATCGTATTTCCGGAAAATTTTTCAGGAAACAACTTCCGTGATATTATTGAACATCCAATGATAGATGTTTTACGAAACACATTTTTGCCAAATAAAATAGTTGTTATCGTTAAAGATATTACGGAACTTAAAGAACAAGAAAAGATTATGCCAATTTTAGAATGGAAAGTTGATTTAAAAATTGCAGATGTTCCTGTGGCCTATGTTTGTAGAAAAAGAGTTTGTTTACTTCCAACATCAAATATTAGCGAATTTGCTATGCATATTACTGAAGTCAAAAAACTTAATTATTAAATAAAAGTAATGCTACCTCTAGAAAGCATCACTATGTATGCTAAATTTATTTTATTTTGTAAGTGCTAAGTGATCAAAACATATAATTTCATAAAATATTTTAAAAGTCATACACTCCCCGCAAAGCAAGGAGCTTGGCGAGTATTTGAGCTCCCCCAAGGGGAGCGATGTTAATAGTTAATCCCTGCTAATAAATTCGATCTTAAAATCCGCCATCTTCATCATGCCCACTTGTATCCAACTGCTCCTGTTCTTTAATGTAGTGGCGAATTTGTTCTTTGTTAAAACCTATTGTAGAACTAGCGTATTCTCTAGCCCAAAATTTCTCTCCATTGAAATTTCTTTTTTTCCCAGAAAATTGGCGTGCAATAGCGATTGCACTTTTCCCTTTGATATAACCGATCACCTCGGATACGGAATATTTTGGAGGAATCTTGATCATCATGTGAACGTGATCCTGAACCATATGTCCTTCCAAAATTTCACTTCCTCTTTGACTCGCAAGTTCCTTCATTTTTGGTCCCAAAAAAGTTCTCACTTTTCCATAAAGAACTTTTTTCCTACAATAAGGTATAAAAACTACATGATAAATGT
>JADGAM010000075.1:0-716 GCA_015232015.1 Oligoflexia bacterium
AGCTACTTCTACAGGGGCAACTGCCTGACAATCTGAACCGATAAAAACATTTTTTCCAATGGTAGTTTTATGCTTTTTAATTCCATCATAATTACAGGTAATGAAGCCACAACCAATATTAGATTCTTCACCTATCTCTGCATCTCCAACATAACTTAAATGAGAGACTTTAACTCCTTTATGAAGAGTACTCTTTTTTATCTCTACAAAATTTCCTATTTTTGCATTTTCACCAATATTACTTTCTGGTCTAAGATGAGCAAAGGGACCAATTTGTGCTTTTTGTTTTACAATAGAATTTTCAATATAACTGTAGGCCTTAATATAAACACCATTTTCGATAATAGATTCTCTAATCACTGATCCATTTTCTACAACAACATCCTCGCCTAAAGAACACTCTCCTTGAATCATTGTATTGGGATATATTAGCGAATTTTTACCAATTTTTACTTTGCGATCAATTATAACACTGTCACTATCAATAAAACGAACACCCTCTTCTCGTAACTCAGAAATTTTTTCCTTTCTTAAGGTTTTTTCTGCATCTTCTAGTTGTTCGAGGGTATTTACTCCCAATAATCTATTATAATCATTAAATAAAATTGCTTTAACTGTACGGTCATCTTGAAAAGCATCGGTTAAATAAAATTCATTGGCATTATTACTATTTCCAATCTCTGATAAAACTTTAACAAGATACTCTGTTTTAAAAA
>JADGAM010000075.1:767-1238 GCA_015232015.1 Oligoflexia bacterium
ATGAAAACCAAAATTAGCATTTGAAGTATTTGAAGTATTTGAAGTATTTGAAGTATTTGAACTATTTGAAGTATTTGAATTATTTGAATTATTTGAGTGTACTATTCTTCCGTAGCCTTTAGGGTTTAATGCCAAAAAAGTTGCCGCCACTCCAACTATATTTTCACCATCTCTTATTTGATCAAACAAAATCTCCATGTCGCTGGCCTTTATTAGTGGAGTATCAGTGCAAAGAACTAATGTATAATCTGAATCTTTAGAGTTATTGACTGAATTAAAATAACTATTAAGAGCATCGGCGGTACCTAATTGTTGCTCTTGAATGGCCAAGGAGATCTCGTTTTGTTTATAACAACTATAATTTTTTTCAATGTAATCTCTAACCTCAATTCGTCTATTTCCAATAACTATTCCTACTCTCCATAAAAGAGATCTATTTTGAGCAAATTTTATAAACTCTTCTATTGGGTA
>JADGAM010000075.1:1300-1740 GCA_015232015.1 Oligoflexia bacterium
TCGCTTACCCTCTCCTGCTGCTAATACAACAGCATTGATAGAGGAAATATTTTTATCCATTGCCATTAATAAACTCCTTTATTTGAATAAGCTTAAAAAATCTAAAAAAATTTGAAAGAATCTGAAAGAATCACAAAATAAATAAAAATATATTATTAATTTATTGATCTGTTTAGATAGATATTTAAATTAAATTAATTGATAGTTTTGTAGTTAATAACGCTAAATTTCCGCTGTGTTAGAGTATTTCTCTGATTAAGAATATATATTTTTTTGCACTATTTTAAAGATGTTTTAACAAAAATTTAAAGAGTTAATTGATGATCCCCGATAATTATTAAAACAGTAACCCTACTTGTTTATTTACTATTGATATTGATTTACTAATTATGAATATACTGATTTAGCTAGGGGATCAAAAAATGACCAATAATTATGAT
>JADGAM010000075.1:1755-17954 GCA_015232015.1 Oligoflexia bacterium
GGGGCAAAAGACGTCATTCCTCTACTTCCAATAAGAGATATAGTCGTATACCCATTTATGATTTTACCTCTTTTTGTTGGACGTGAGTCTTCTATCTCTGCAGTTGAAGAAGCGTTAGAGCATCATGATAGATTAATCGTACTGGCAAGCCAAAAAGATATTTCAGCAGAGTCACCCACCTCTGATGAAATATATAATATTGGCACTTTGGCCATGATAATGCGCATTCGCAAATTACCAGATGGTCGAATTAAAATTCTCATTCAAGGTCTATCCAAAGTTAAGATAAATGAATTTTTGCAGTCTGAACCTCATTTTAAAGTGAAAATTGAGAAGATTGAAGCACCTGCACTTAAAAACATTGATGTTGCTGTCTTAGCATTAATTAGAAATGCCAAAGAACAATTGGAAAAGATCATTTCTCATGGGAAAATTTTATCTCCAGATATTCTTATGATTTTAGAAGATATTGAAGATCCTGGAAGATTAGCAGATTTGATAGCTTCAAATTTAAATTTGAAGGTAATGGAAGCACAAGAAATTTTAGAAACAATTGATCCTGTAGAAAGATTACATAAAATAAATCAAATATTAACTAGAGAATTTGAAGTAATTGTTATTCAAAGCAAAATTCGCTCTGAAAACAGCGATAAAAGTTCAAAAAATCAAAAAGAAAATTTTATTAAAGAACAAATAAGAGCACTAAAATGTGAACTAGGTGAAGACAATAGTGATAAACATGATGAATTTCAAGAATTAAGAGAAAAAATTGCAAACGCCCAAATGCCTGCGGAGACTGAAAAAGAGGCATTGAAACAACTTAGTCGTTTAGAAAAAATGCATCCAGAATCTAGCGAATCAAGCATTCTTAGAAATTATTTGGAATGCCTTTTAGACCTACCCTGGTCTAAAAATTCTGAAGAACATTTAGAGTTAGAAGAAACAAAAAGAATTTTAGATGAAGATCATTATGATTTAGAAAAAGTTAAAGACAGAGTCATTGAATATTTGGCAGTAAGACGCCTTAAGGGTAAAAGCATGAAAGGACCAATTTTATGTTTTATGGGCCCTCCAGGAGTTGGAAAAACTTCATTAGGTAAATCAATTGCTCGCGCTATGGGAAGAAAGTTTGTTCGCATTAGTCTTGGGGGAATTAGAGATGAGGCAGAGATACGAGGACATCGTCGTACATATGTAGGAGCAATGCCTGGTCGTTTTGTACAAGCACTTAATCAGGCACAAACCAATAATCCAATCATCATGCTTGATGAAGTAGATAAATTAGGTCAGGATTTCAGAGGAGATCCCGCCTCTGCACTACTTGAAGTTTTAGATCCAGAACAAAATCATACATTTCGTGATCATTACCTAAATGTACCTTTTGATCTCTCTAATACAATGTTTATTGCTACCGCAAATTCATTAGAAAATATTCCTCATCCGCTACTTGATCGTATGGAAATTTTAAATTTAAGTGGATATACCGAGGAAGAAAAAGTTTCTATTTCAAATAAATTTTTAATTCCAAAGCAGATGGAAGAAAATGGAATAACTAGCGATAATATCGAATTTTCCAAAGAAAGTATCATATATGTTATTCGCAACTTTACCGCCGAGGCAGGACTAAGGGCCTTAGAACGAAAAATTGGTTCTATTTGCAGAAAAGTAGCATGCAAAGTTGTTATGAATGAATGCTCAAAAAACATTATTATTGACGAGAATTGTATTGAAGAAATGTTAGGTCCTCCCCAATTTCATAGAGACAGCGAGAGAGATGTTCCAGAAGTGGGGGTTGCTCAAGGACTTGCATGGACACAATCTGGTGGTGAAGTGATTTATATTGAAGCTGATAAAATGAAGGGGGTAGGGCTTACTCTAACAGGGCACCTTGGTGATGTAATGAAAGAGTCAGCAAAAACAGCAGTCGGTCACATTCGTGCCAAATCAGTAAAACTTGGAATTGATGAAAATTTTTTCGATAACCATGAATTGCATATTCATATTCCTTCAGGTGCTACACCTAAAGATGGGCCGAGTGCGGGAATTACTTTGGCAACTGCTCTAGTTTCTCTCATTACTAATACTCCAATTAACAAACATCTGGCGATGACTGGAGAAATCACATTAACGGGTAAAGTTTTGCCTGTTGGAGGCATTAAAGAAAAAGCATTAGCAGCAATCAGACATGGAATAAAAACCATCATTATTCCTTGGGATAATGAAAAAGACTTAGTAGAAATTCCAAAAGAGTATAAAGACAAATTAAAATTTGTTTGTGTGAAAAAAATTGAAGAAGTATTAAATTTGGCACTAGTAGATTGGAAAGATAAATTGAGTGAGCTTAAGTTAAAACAACTTCCTTCTTCCACTCCAGCTAAATCTAATGGTATTAAAAAGAAGAGCTCCCTCAAGCATAATAAACATAACAAACAAGAAAAAATTCCTTCTACTATCCCTGATATTCCAATGGCCGCTTAAAAAACAAATATATTAATGTAATTGAATCATCTCAATGTTCGCATTCTCTAATATTTTAATTCCATTTTCACTTCTGTATTTTTCTGCGAAATATACTTTTGTTATACCACCTTTATTGATTATTCTTTTCGCACAATAAGCACACGGAGTATGAGTGATAAACATTATTTTAGGAACCTCTTTTCCTCCGTTGGTTTTTAATAAAGCATTATCTTCAGCATGGAGACAACCACAATTGCCTGGCTCGTCGGAATCGCAAGTGTTAGGCATTCCCTGAGCATTGCCATTGTAACCGATGCCATACACTCTGGAATAATCATCAGAGACAACAACTGCTCCTACATTTAATCTCTTACAAGTTGACCTTTTTGCCAGATTAAATGCAAACTTCATATAAATCTCTTCAAAAGAGATACGTTTATTTTGTAATTTTTCTTGTACTTGACTATTGTTATTACAATCACACTCATTCTCATTATCACAATCATTCAGATTCAGATTCACATTCACATTCACATTCATCTAAACTCCCTATGAAAATTATGTTATAGTTTTTTTGTATTATAAGTTTTTAAAAGGATAATTCTTTGAGCGATTCTAATCAAAATAAAGACAATCTGACCAGTACAACAAATATCCAAAGTAAAGAAATTAGAGTGGTAATTGTTGATGACTCTGAACTTTCTAGACGTGAAATTACAAAAGCACTAGAGAAAGAAAAAATCACTGTTGTCGGCGAAGCATCTAATGCGACTGAGGCAATGACGCTACTTGCTTCTTGTAAGGCCCACATAGTAATTGTCGATGTAGTAATGCCCGATATCAGCGGAATTGAATTAATAAGAAAAATTCATGAGAATTTTCCGAAGATAATTCCTATTGTAATTTCCTCGTTAGGACATCAGCATATAATATTGGAGGCCATTTCTGCAGGCGCCTCTGATTTTTTACAAAAACCTTTTTCTAAACAAATTTTAGTTAATTCTATATTTAAAATTGCATCTCAGATAGAGGAGGAATAAAATAGGGCACTAGAATAGAGCATATAAAAAGCAATAAAAATAATGGCCAATAATAATTGCAATTTTAAATGATATTTTTTTACTATATTTTTAACGATATTTTCAAGGGTGTTTTCTAAATGAATTCAATCATAAATAGCTCTCAATTGAGCGAAATATTTCCCAATAATCTTGTTTTATTTGATGATATAGAAGTTACATCTATTGATGATAATAGTTCAGAACAAAATTTTAAAAAATTAGAATTTATTAAAGATGAAGTAAAGAATAACTTATCCGCACTATTCACCTTAAAAGGCGATTTAAAAGGATATGCAGTAGCAATACTAAATGATCAAAGTGTTGTTTTTGATAATAAAATTTTTTTTAATGATGATGAAGGAATGGTGAATTTATTTATTGAATCGGTAAACATTATCATTGGTAATCTATTAACTATCGCTGATGAGAAATTAAAATTAAATTCTCAATTTTTATCTCCTCTAATATTTTCACCTACGACTAACAGTTATTTTATAAAACAAAGTAAACTTTTATCAATTTTAGAGCAAAAACATTTTCAAGAATGCAATATCCTATCTAGAAATTATCAACTGAAATTTAAAGATAGTTCATGCGTTTTTACTGTAATTCTTCTCATTCAATTTGATCAGGAGAAAATACAATGATTAGTATTTTAAAAATACTACTACTTTCTAGTGCTGTCTTCGTTGTGCTTTCAATACATATCGCTAATGAACCTCTCTTTAATCATGTTAACAAAATTACTGAACCATATACTCTAGAACTTATTGACAGTGCTAGTAGCAAAATAAAAGTACTGGCCAAAAAATCTATAACTTTTGTTCGACAATTTTTTTCAAACTCAAATCCCAAAAATGATGATTTCTTACAAGAAGCAATAAATAGTGCAAATAAGAAAGCAATAGCTTCTATTGGGGATGCGGTTAATTTCTTTAATCAAAAAGAAAATCAAGGCCTCCAGAATCAAGATCAGGAAAGCAATGATAGCGATAATGGTGTTAAAAAGAGTAACAAGGTTATTAATGGTGCTAAAGCTGCTCTAGAGCAAAAAAAGAAATTAGATATCTCTGGCATTTGAGCCACCTTGTTCAGATGACTTTTCATAAGAATAAGAAGAAAATTCTGTTTTTGGATTTAAGTCTCTTCTAAGCTGACAGGGAGTCTCTTTTGCGAAAATAGTATTAACTTCACCTAACTCAATTTGCTCTTCTTCTGATTTCGAAACTCTTACAGAAGATGCTTTAGTATTTTTGCTATTACTATTATTATTGCCCTCACTTTCGGCACTTACTACACTTGCAATTGACCTAGACTTTGTTGCAACTTTCTTATTTTTTTTATTTTTATCCTTACTATCTGTGGCCGAAGAGATCGATGCTACAACTAGCAGACTACAATATATCAATAATAAATAAATTTTAAATACTTTCATAATTTTTTTCTTATGTTCGTTAGTTAGTCGCTGGCGCGAAAGTGCCAGCGACTAGTTAACTATAAAAAAACAATGTATCTATTGTTATTGTTTATCTCTCCAAAGCAACTGATCCGTCCTCTCCAATTTTATATATTTCATCTTTACCTTTCAAAGTTCCTTTGTTTTTATCATATACAAATTTTTTATTATTACATCCTGTACAGGTTATTGTATCACCATCATCTAGTTGTTCGCCGAGTTGTGAAACATTTGTAACGTCAGCTATGTTTTTGGTCTTAATATCTTTTGCCAAAGCAGTAATTATACCTAATGAAAATAAGACACAAGTAATAACTAATAATTGTAAAATTCTTTTCATAATAAACACCCCCCTTAAAAATCCCTTTAAAATTAAAATTTAATAATACACTATAAATTCAAATTCACTCCAGCTGGCTTAACAATCGATAACAGATTTTGAAAAGCTTGTGTAACTTCTAATGCCATTTTATGTCCTTCTTTGGATTCTACTTTTTTAATTTCTCCATCGTTGTCATATGCTACATTAATTTTCCCAACGTTTTCCATTACAATTTCAACTGGTTTTCCAATAGCATTGTATTTAAATGAAAGAATTCTTTTCTCTTTTTTATTACCTGGATCTTTATTTGGACTTTTCTCATCATCTACCATTTTTGTAATAAGTCCATTGCGATCATATATCAATAAAACTGCTTTACCTGTGCTATTTTCTGCTTTATAAAGATTACCTTTCTTGTCGTATTCAAATTTTGTCCAGCCATCATTATTTACAACTTTCTTAATCTTATTAATCTTATCGTCATATTCTAATTTTATATTTTCACCAGTTGTAGAATTTTTTTCTGTTAGTAAACCTTTATTATTGTATTTGAAGTTAGTTACATGTTTACCTCTTGTGATTTGAGCAGGTAATTGGCTAATTTCATCATAAATGGTTTCTGTTTTAAGGCCGTTAACCTCTGTGTAAATTCTGTATGTGAATGTTGATCCATCTTTTTTCTTCTTAAGCTCATACTCATATCTGTTAGTTACTAGTTTACTATCCGCTCCTGGCTTAGTAACCATTGTCCAATAATGGAGGTCTGGATTTACATTATTTGATCCATATTTATATCCAGTTTCAATTCCTGATTTATCTTTTATGGAGAGAACCATTTGATTTTTTGGATCATATTTAATATCCATTGAGCTTTTATCTTGATAAGCAATTTGAGTTAAATTGTGATTGTTATCATATTTGTATTTGTAAATATTTCCAGCGACATCTGTTGACTCTTCTAAATTATTTTTATCGTCAAATTTGTATGATGCTTTTTTCTCTTCTGTATTCCAAGCACTTTTAATTTTCCCATCTGGATGCCATTCAAAAAATAGTTGTTTTGCTTGAGAGTCTTTAACACTTCTTAATACGTTGTTATTGTTGCTATCGTAAGTTAAATTAACAGCGTATCCAGTCTTATCAGTTACTTTTACTAACTTACCAGCAGGATTAAATATTTCGGTCTTACCATCATTATAAGTTCTCTCAAATCCTTCCTTAGTTCTTTTTAACTCTTGTAATCCTCTATCAGTTGCATGTAATACTGTTCCTGCTGCTAGATCTGATTTAATTTCAAATTTCTCAGCATACATTAGCCTCAATTCAGCATCATTTTTTAATTTATTTGTTAAATCTCGTGCGGCCTTCTCTTGCAAGTTTGCTTTCTCCCTCATAACCTTTACAATTTTTTCCGCAGCTGCCTCTGCATTCACATCTCCTGGAACAAATCTAGTTTCAGCGCCTGAGCCATTCTCGTGAATTACCACTGAACCATCAGGAGAAACCACCAGATATGTTTCGTAATCACTTCCCCATCCATATCCAAACCAACCAATCTTTGAAGCTTTAGAGTTATAGGTTCTAGAGACCTCTAGTTTTTGTCCACCAGGAACTACTACATCCGTATAAGAAATATAGAAGTTACCATTTTTTAAATTAACTCCGGCAAAAGCACTGCCACTCACAAATGATACGAATAAAAAAAGAACAATAATACTTATCAAAGTACAATAAAATCTCTTCATCATTTTTACCTCGTTGTTAAATTTACAACAACACAACAAACTATTTGTATTTATATAATAAAGCTGTTCGTTTAAATTTATTTAAACTTGAATTTATAATTCAAAAAATATTATCTCCTATAAAAGTATTATAAACATTTTTTTAGAAAAATATAATTGTTTAAGAAAAAATTTTAGACTCTTTAGACCATTTAAAATACTAAACTTTTATTCTAACAATTTTTAGTATTATGTAACCACCTGTCAAATTAAGTGTTAATGCAATTACAAGAGCAATTATTCCTAAAGGAGTAGTAAATAGTGGTTCCATGCTTTTTGGGTCGGAAATAGTGTACATAAGTCCCATAGCAAATGGCATACAAAAGATGACCCCTCCTTGCATCATTCCCTGAGCTACATATGTCTCAATCTTTTGTTTCAAACGAATTCTTTCTCTAATAACAAAAATTATTGTATCAAAAGTCTCGGCCAAATTACCGCCCGTTTCTCTCAAGATAATAATTGATGTTACAAACATTTCATTATCTTCTGTGGGTATTCTTTTCACTAACTCTTCAAAACACTCATCTAAAGATGATCCAATCTTGTTTTGTTGTAAAATCATATTAAATTCTTGAGAAATAGGGGCGGGCATTTCTGCGACTACCATTCCAATTCCTTGAGGAAGAGAAAGTCCTGCGCGAATTCCATTTGAAAGTAAATTTAAAGCATCAACCATTTGTGATTGATATTGAGCTACTCTTTTTGCTGCTAAATAATCCATTAATGGCCGAGGAAGTTTCCAACCAACAATACATAAAATTAATGCTATCACAGCTCCTGCAATAAATTGTGCAAACAATGAAAAAACACCAAAAACTAAAACAGGTATTCCAAATGATAAAACAAGTAGTGTATATGTTACATACTCATCTTTTATTGTAATATGAAGAAATTCCAATTTCTTCATTACATAATCTTTTGTACCGTAAGTTTGATCTTCCACCCACCCAAAAAATCGAATACTATTTTTATATGCGAAAATAAAAAACATTACTCCTATAAGAAGAATAACCCCTTTTTGACCAATGATTAAAAAAAGCTTTCCTAAAATATCCATAATATATATCTCTATCCTAAGTTATGTATTACTAAACATCCCTCTTTGAATTTTATAACCTTTTCGTTCCAACATCTCTACAAACTTAGGAATGAAACCCGATGCCTGAAACTTTCCAATAATTTTCCCTTGTTTATTCATCCCCTCTTGTTTGAATAGAAAAATATCTTGCAAGGTAATTATCTCTCCTTGCATTCCTCCAAGTTCTGTTATTTGAACAACTTTTCTAGAACCATCTTCAAGACGAAGTTGTTGAACCACCATATGTACGGCCGAAGCAATCATTTCTCTAATTACTCTTTGGCCTAACCCCATTCCCGCATATTGAACTAGAGTTTCTAAACGTCCCATGCAGTCTCTAGCACTATTGGAGTGAACAGTAGTAAGTGAACCATCATGACCAGTGTTCATGGCCTGTAACATGTCTAGTGTTTCTCCACCTCTACACTCACCAACTACCACTCTATCAGGTCTCATTCTAAGACATTGCTTAACTAAACACCTAATATCGACAGCGCCATCTCCCTCAAGGGAAGCAGGCTTACATTCAAGTCGTACGACGTGATCTTGAGGAAGACGAAGCTCTGCTGAGTCCTCACAAGTGATAATTCGTTCATTAGAAGGAATAAAACCTCCCAATAAATTTATGAGAGTTGTTTTACCAGAACCAGTACCTCCGCTTACAACAATATTTCTTTTGGCCTCAACAGCAGTACGTAAAAAATCTGCCATTTCATTAGTCATGGAACCAAAGGCAACACAATCTTTGTAGGTAAAAACTTTTTCAGGAAATTTTCTTATAGTTATGGTGGTACCATTTAAGGCACAAGGAGGAATTATGATATGCACTCTCGAGCCATCGGCCAAACGAGCATCCACGTAGGGAACTTTTTCATCAATTCTTCTTCCAACTGGAGCTACAATTCTTTCTGCTACATTTCTTACTTGCCTTTCATTGGTAAAGACAACACTTGATAATTTTACTTTTCCTTTTTGTTCATAATAAATCATATATGGGCCAACGATCATTATCTCTGAAATTGATTTATCCGAAAGCATGTCTTCTAGTGGTCCCAGACCCAAGGCCTCATCTATAACTTCTTTCACAATTTGCGCCATATCTTCTCGGCCGTTTAAGATACCTTTGGTATCTTCTTTACCTAGAATTTCCACAACTTTTTTCTTAGTTTGCTCTTTTAAAATTATTTTTGCTTTTGGATCTTTATCTTCTCCTTGACTTTTTAAATCCATCTCCTCCACTAATCCCTTATGGATTCTAGTTTTTAAATCTAACCATTGCTGTTTTTTCTTGGCCTCGGCCGCCTTTGCATCCTCTTCTCCGCCTGGACCCTTTGCAACTGCCTTAGGTTCCGATCTTGTAATTTTTTCTAAAGTTTTTAAAACATTTTTTTGAGTTAAAGAACGTACACAATCAATTACTCCTTTAGAAAATGCAGAGGAATTAGCGGTAACAATTGCTGGTTGTGATTTACTTAGGGCCGCTAAACATGTTGGATCGTCTTTGGGAATAATTGAAAATACAGCTTTACCAATTTGAGTTTTTATAATTTCAGGAGTAACCGGAAGTCCTTTAACAAATTGATTAGCAATAATTTGAATACAATCTTTGGGAAACATTAAAGTCAAAAGATCATTATACATTTTCTTAGCTTGATTAACTGCTAAGATGTCATGAGATGTTACTAAAAATATTAATGTACAAAATTCTAATGCTTTGACCGCTAATGGAGACAAATCACTTCCAATATCAACCACTGTTATGGGAAAAATGTTTGGTACTGCTTTTAATGTTTTTCCTAATCCCTCTTCATTAATTTGGGCGGCAGCTGCAGCATCAAAGGGAACTCCTATAAAAGATACTTTTTGAGGATGTACTGTCAAAAAAGGTTGTAATGATTTTGGATCAATTGATCCTGCAAAATCAGACAAATCTTTTAGGTTTTTTTTTGGTTTTAGGCCAGTAATGATTGATTGATCTCCACAAGCTTTAGTATCAAAATCCATTAACAAAACATTATTTCTAGTTTCTTGAGCATAGGCAAAAGCAAGATTTGCCGCAAACATAGATTTACCCACACCACCTTTGCCACCTACTACCCCAATTATATGACCGGCCATTAATAATTCTCCTTATTTTTTATTTTTTTCTCTGCTTGAATTTACGTTTTATTTCATTAGTAATTTCTGTTGGGGACTCAATAATTTCTGGTGTAACAAAAACTACGAATTGAGTTTTATTTAAAACATACGATTTCGATCTTAAGAATGAAAATAGAGGAGAACTTTGTCCACCACCACCGCCATCACCGCCATCACCTTTTTGTTGTTGAACAGTATCTGTTCCAAATGGAGGATCTTTATCATAGTGAGTTTGAGTTTCATTTATAGTCATCCCTCCAAGGACCGCGGCCTCTCCTGAGTTTACAATAACTGTTGTATCTAATTTATTAGATATGCTGCCGTTTGTTCCATGTGGAGTAGAAACCCCCACACTTAATGCAAGTTCAACTTTATCATTTTTAGGACCAGTAATTCTTACTTGTACAGATAAATTAAAACCAACTTTAACGTTAACTGGTTTTTGAAATTCCCCAGTACCAAATACAACTGCAACATTATCATCTTTATTAAGAGTCACAGCTTTATTTAATTTATCCTTAACAATAATCATTCCCTGTTGAATTACTCTTGCGTATCCTGCACTTTTTGCTGACGCTAATTGCGGAAATAAATTTCCTATTGTCCCTGAAAATGTTCCATTTGATTCACTTGAAACTCCACCAGAGGTAGTTTTTCCAAAACTAATTTGACCTCCTCCTGTTGTCATGGAAGGCGTCCATTTAAAACCAAAAGTTTTATTATACCCTTTGGTTAATTCTACAAATTGAGCAATGATTTTTATCATTTTGGGAGGAGGTTCTTTAGGTTTATTATCTTTTTGTTGATCATTTACCGTTATGAAATTCTCAATAGTGTTTCTTTGTACACTTTGCATACGATTTCCTCGTTGAGATAGTGCCTGAATTCTATCTGGTACATATCCGGCCACAATTCTTTGTGCTAATGCCTTATCATCTTCTTTAGATACCATTCCCTCCAACCAATACACTCTATTTACAATTCTTACGTTTACATCTTTTAAACCAAATTTTCTTAACTCATTTAACATTTTTTCCACTATCATTCTTTCACTATGTGGAGAAAGTTCAAATAATTGCAAAACGTCTTTATATCTATCTCCCTCTAATACAACTGCAATTTTACCAATATCACTTGGAACTACTAACTCTCCTTCTAAGCATACTCTTCCGCCTTTTACTCCAATTACAAGTCCCTCGATATCTCCTAAAAATTCTTTTAATTCTTGTACAACAATAGATTGAGGATTGGTGGTTACTTTTACTTTAAACTCAGCTTTACGCTCTCCTACTGTATTAAAAATCTTGGCAGTTGTATCACCTGGTTTTAATCCTTTAAACATTACTTCTTTTCTCGAAGGTATTAATTGATAATCTAGAATTTGACTATTACCTATTAGAACTTTAGTACTGGGAACAAAATTAAGTTTAAAGAATTTATCTTGTCCTATAGCGATCTCTATCTCTTTTTCCACTGCCTCATCTTCAACAACTCCACTTGAATCATCTCCAGCATCATTACTTGCTTTTGAAGAATCAGCTGCCAATACTGCTGTCATTGTTGTCACTGTTGCCGCAAACAACGTTAGCAATAACAATGACAACATTGTTGGCAATATTATTAAAACAAATTTATTTTTTGGTTTGAGTTGCAAAATATGCTTTTGCTTCATCTGCATCCTCTCCTAAAAGATCATATAAGCGTGTACCTTTTATTCTTACCATTTGCTTATCATCATTGTTTCTAAGAGAAAGAATCGGTCTATTTAATGTAAGGAGAAAGGCCAATTTCTGAACTTCATATGGGCCTAATTCTAAAACTATACTATTATATTCAGTGAAGGTATTTAATTTTAATTTTGCAATCTCATCACTACTACCTTTCACGCCCACCATAGGAATTGCAGAATTTGTCATGCTAAATCCGGTGGACAGTACCAGAACATCTTGTAAAATAGTTTGTACTTTTAATAGATCTTTTCTTCCTCCACCATAATCAATCAACCCTAAAACATCGACTCGATCTCCTGGTTTAATTAATTTTCCTACTGCTTGACCGGAATCAACTGTAATTGCTATTGCTCTTTTCCCCGAGCTAACCTGCCTAGATAAACCAGTTCTGGCACCCGGATAAGTTATTCTAGGCCTGGTAATTTGCTCACCTTTCAATATCGCAACAGTTGCTACTGTACCATCTACATCACTAATCTTTTTTAAGTGTCCTGGTTCTAAAAATTTTTGTGGTCTAGTTTCAATAACAACTTTGGAATCATCAAGCATATCCAATTCATTAATGTCTACTTTGGCCACAACTACAGAGCTCTTTTTTCCGAATTCATTTACATAAAAACTTTCTCTTCCTTCCATATAAGTATAAACCATAAACATGGCCACACCCGCTATAAGCAAGCTTAAAGTAAAAGCATTGCGATTCATCTATAATTTCCTTTTGTATTTTATGATAGTGCTACTGTTTCTTTGATAAATTTAATTTAATTTAATTTAATTTAATTTTATCAAAGAAAACTTTAATCTTTAAGGAAGGTAATATTTTGCCTTAGGTTGTCTTTAAGATATTAAGATAATTAGGAATGGAAACTTAAATATTATCCTTTCTGATTAGTACAACTGGCCCAGTTAGCACCCCTTGATCCTGAAGCTGGAGAATTATTGATTCGATTAAACCCTCCATTGTCACTTTTTACAAATGTGCCAACACATACTCCATAAGATGTTTTTACTCTAATATATGCTAGAGGGCGCGTGTTATCACCAGGAGCACATTGCCTAATGGGATCACCTAAATTTGATTGAAGGTTGGGATCAACTTCAGTTGATAAACTTAACATTTTATAACATGGGGCCACTGGCGTTTTTCCTTCAAATCTTGTCTTCCATCCAAGAGCAAACATTCCAATTTGGGACGCTCCATCCTGTGTTGAATCTTTTAATATTTCATATGTTGGGTATTCAGAATCTCCAAGCATCAAAAAATACAAATACGCTCTAGTAACTTTTTGTTGATTTATAGATCCATTAATAGCATTACCAATAAAAACAGTTATTACATAAATTGAAAGCATTAAAGGAAGAAACAAAAAAAATTCAAATATGGCCTGACCTTGATCTTCAAGAAAATTTTTATTCAATTTTTTAAAACAAATTTTTTTCTTTAACATGATCTCTCAACATCCATCATCATACAAAGTTACTTCTTTATTTCCATTTGATAATAATGATTTCAATCTAGTATAACATTCTCCTCGAGGTGGTTCTTTTCCCAAAAATGCTTCTGATTTTAATTTTAAAGTTGGCCCCCCACCAATTGCAGGTACTACCATTTTTTGTTCAAATTCTACAAATGCCCCCGTAAATAGCTTCGCCTTTCGTTCTTTTGATCTAGTTATATTATATATAACCAAGCTATCACTGGATGAACCTCTTAATTTTATCAATTTACTTGAACCCGATTTAAATAACGAATTAAAGATTTCTTCAAATGTGCTCATTGCTTTTCTCCTGGCAAAATCTTGAGCAGAACTCATCTCTCTACTGTAATTGTCTGCAACCAAATAAGTTCTTCCTGCCATATAAGTAGCATAATGAACAAAATATCCCATAGTGAAATTTAGAGCTAAACTTATAAACATCCCAATAACACCGAAACTAAAAGCAAAACATAATAAAAATTCTATTGTTGATTGCCCTTTTTGTTTTTTGAAATATTTATACTTTCTTATTTTCATATCTCCTTATATCTCTATATATCTCTATCTTTTTTTAATTCTTAGGATATGCTAGTGTTTGAAAAAAACGTGTTTGCCCTTTAGAAAAATATGACAAATGTTCTCCTCTCTCTACCCCTCTTCCAGGGAAATCAACATCAGTATCATCTTCCGTGTACGGGTAGGCATGTTTATAGGAATGTTCTATGTTTTTTCTAACCTTAGTATATAAAGTACCATTAGGGCCTAACATCTCTGCAAATTTAGGATGCTTGAAAATTATAAGAGCAAAAGATACTACTACCACTAGTAGCATAATATATTCCACCATACTTTGCCCTTTATCTGTTTTTATAAAATCGATGTTCATATTAATATTTATATTAACACTTATATTCACATATCAATAATATTGATATCCCAGCCTAAACATACCCATGATAAAAGAATAACAGGAGAATAAGAAAATCTCGATCCATAAAAATTTTTAATCATAACAAATTCTTTATTTTTTAAGTGGATTAAAATACTCCTAATATTTATAAAAGTATTTTTAATGACAAAAAAAGCTCCAAAAATAGCAGTACAGACAAGTAAATACCATATTAATTTTTCATGGTAATATGTTGGTAATAAGAGTAATGATGTTGCCATAAATTTCACATCGCCCGCTCCCATAATCTTAGCAAAAAATAAACACATTCCTACAAGTAAGATTATTAAAGGGTATTTGAAAATGGATACTTTAAAAACATAGCTATCACTAAAGGTAAGTAAGAGAATAAAAAATAGAAATATATTTAATATTGACCAATAATTAGATATCTTTTTTGTTTTTAAATCCCAATAACCAACTACTGCCATTTGGATTAAGATAAAAATATATATCCCTAGAGGCATGAGGTTTCCTACCTTTTTTCTTTCAATCTTTAATCTTCATCAACAGAATCATTGTATCCCGTGAAAAAACATTGGGCCGTTCCCTCGCCATTTTTACCGCAAACTCCTACAGTCAAATTTTTACTTAGTACTATAGATAAATTTCCCATAGAAGAATTTATGGCCTTTCGTAAATTCTGAGTGGCCTTAACAGAAATAAATGCCATTACACTCAAGATTATTATATACTCTATGAGTGCTTGCCCTATTTTTTTATTATTCATGAATATGATTTTAAAGACCGGATAAAAAAAGACAAGTATACGAAAATATTTCCTCTTTTTGAATTTGCTACTTCTGCGCACGATTAAACATTTACATCCTACATTCGCACATTACACTATACCATTGATCTTCTGAGCTTACTTATTATCTACTGGTCAAGCATGCCATCGGCCTTATTAAAGACCTTACCAGTCAACTGTTCAAGTCGTTGTCCGGCCTGCTCTCTAAATTTAAATACGATCATGGCCACAACTGCAACAAGCAGAATGTATTCTGTTGATGTTTGCCCATCTTCATTTCGAAGAAAGAGCAAAATTTTTTCCATAATTATCTTCATAATAGGCCATCTCCTTTTTTCCTGTTGGTCAAATTTACAGGAGTACTCAGGAAAATTCTCTTCCTTCATTTTTAGGTAACGTACTACTTTAATAGAGATAAAATTAAATTAATAAAATTAAACTTAAATAAATACAAAATCCTAAATCCTAAATCCTAAATAAATAAATAAATTCGACTATTCATAAAAATTTAAAATAATCAAATTTAAACAATTAAAATATTTATAGACCTTTTAAGTAAATTATAAACTACTTAAGGTATGCGATGCAATTATTTTGTTGACTTCACTCTATAAGATTAATATTTTTCACTACTTAAACAGAAAAAAAAATCATCGAAATTCATTAAATATTATAAATAACTTTTATTAATTTATAATATTTATAGTGTGTAAATAATTTTTATTGTTGTATAATTCGCAAAGAGGGACATAAAAAAAGAAATAGTTGAAACAAATGTTTCGCCCTACAATCACACATTCGGGAGTGATCCCTGATCAAGGTGTGCGGGCCCACCTGAACTTTAAATGTAGTCTCAGATTGTGGGATGCCTAAATTGATTACTAATCGCGCCCACTTATTTTTTTTGGGAGCGAATACTTAAATTGTAAACTCAGCTATTATCTTTATGTCCCTCCCTATTTCTTTTTATTCTTTATTTCCTTTTTTC
>JADGAM010000076.1:0-5201 GCA_015232015.1 Oligoflexia bacterium
CAGGAAGGATAAAGCATATAATCGGGCATTACAACATCCAGATAATCTAATCTTTGCATTTGTTTATAAATATAATTTTCTTTTATACTACATTAATAAAAATTTTTAAAAAAACTAAAGTTTATAATAGTTAATTAATTATATTAGCAAAAGCATTTTTCTGAGAATAAATAGCAATGTCAGCGCTTCGTGATAGAAAGTCTGCCTGCTATTTTTGCCACATTTAAAAATGACTTAAAATTTTTTCGATTGATATTTCAATAAGATAAACTCTGCCTAAAGAAATATATAAAATAAAAAATATTTATATATTAATATTAATTCATCAATAGAAAGGGCCAATAGGAGATAGTGATGCTTATTACAGTTAAACAAAGTTTTTGTTTCTTGCTTTTTGCATTGTTGTTTTTTTCTTTTTCTGCTTTTTCAGAAGAGTGTCCAAGTACACTTTATCAGGAATTCAAACGTACTGATTGCAAAGAAATTGCAAGTGAAAACTATCAAGTAGAATTATCAAGTGATAAATTTAAAATTTCTCTACTTGATCAAGGATCATTAGGTGTTTGTTATTCTTGTACCATTAAAACATTAATGGAACATTATCTTAAAAAAGAAAAAGTAATTAGTGCTGAGGAGGAAGTTGATCTCAATGATATAATTAGTAAAAATAATGATGGATATTTTATCGAGGGTGGCCATGCTCAAATTGCACTTGAACAATTAAAAAAATACGGAAAGATTGCCCTAAAAGGAGAGGATTACTATCCTTACGAACAAGTTTGTGCTTCATTAAAAAAATCCCCTCTTAAAGCGTATCTAAATGAATTATTGAAACTTAAATTAGAATTTACAGGGGTAGAAGCTGCTAAAAAAAATTGTGAACAGCAAGTAAAAAAAATAGCAAAAGAAATTAATGTCCCTGAAGATTTTTTACATTTACCAGAGATGATATCAGCAATTAATCAAACGAAAATATTATATCCTCTAACTAAAGAATCCATTAAAGGAATTACAGCATATAAAAATCCTACATCAAAAATGATTGCGGAGTGTTTGCTTAGAAAGGAAAAAAAGAACGCAACTAAAAAAATTGTAGATATCCCTCCTTTTAATACCATTTTGAATTGCTATAATTCCAATACTTCTAATTCTGTTATCCAAGAAAAATTACTTTCTCAATTATCACAAGGAATTCCAATGGGAATTTCCGTAAGTGGACATGAAATTGTTTTGCATGGGTATAGAAAAATGTTGTGCAAAGATATCAGTGGTAAAGATAAAACTGTGGAACTATTTGATATTCGTAATAGTTGGGGGAAATCATGTACAGGTACCTATTTAGCAGAACCTTTTTACAATATACTAAAAGAAGTAAATTGTTCTGTATCAATAGAAAAATGTATTCCTGGAAAAACATGTTTATCTTATATTAAAATTAATCAAAGTTGGACTGTGCTTAATGCTTTAGCATCTCTCGGCGATATAAAAGGTTACTTAAAATATATTAGTGAACAATCAACTTATGATAAGAGTGATTTTACCTTTGGAACCATGCTAAGCAAAGCAGTTAAAAATAACCAGTTGCCAATGGTAAGCGAGCTAATTGAGAAGGGAGTTCAAGGGAGAGTAAAAGCAACAGCTTTTAGAGGGGTAAATGGAATGACTCAACTTTTAAATGCTGTAAAAAATAATTATTTTGATATTTTAAAGAAACTTTTATACTCACCAATTTTGGCGGAATCTTATAATAATAACCAACTGGATATACTCTATAGCATAGCTACTGAAGATAACAAAAAACTACAGCAAGAATTTGCTAGTGATAAAGATAATTTTATTTGTAAGATGGAATTAGCTGATGGTACTACTGCGCTTATGTTAGCTGTGGCCAGTGATAATCCAATAACTTTAAAAATTGTTTTAGAACATTGTGATCCTAATACTGTCGGGGTGAATGCTACTGACAAAGTTCCGGCCATAATTTTTGCCGCTAGAAATGGACAACTGAAAATGTTAAAGCAATTAATGAGTCATTCTAAGATTAACCCTCTTTTAAAAGACAATGCTGGAAATACTCTCTTGTTAGCAGCACTTGAAAATGTTAGTAATGATAATAGCATTATTGATTATGTTTTATCTATTCCAACAGTAGTTGAAGCTCAAATAAACAAAAAAAATAATCAAGGTTCTACTCCGCTTCTTAAGGCAAGCACTATGATTAACAAAAACATCATAACTTCATTAATAAAATCTGGTGCAAAAAATATAGAAGATGTAAATTCACATGCAGATACATCTTTGCATTTGGCCAGTAAAAAAGGCAATGTTGCCATAATACGAGAGTTGTTAAAAATTCCTGGAGCAAATAAGATTTTTTTGGAAGCAAAAAATTCGGACGGAAAAACTCCATTACAGTTGGCCGTAGAGGCCCACAAACAAAATATAAATTTTACTTTGGCCAAAGAATTTCTAACAGATCCCAATATGTTTATTGCTAAAAGTGCTGAATCTGAGGAGGCATCACTCTTATTTTGGTCAGTTGAAAAAAATGATCTTACCAGCGTTGAAATGTTATTGTCTATTTATAAAATTGACCCCAATATTGGAACTAAGAGTGGTATTACCCCACTAATGTTAGCTATAAAAAGAGAAAATTTTCCGATGGTAAAAACTTTAATAGAAAAGGCCGTAAATAAATTAGATTTTAGTAAAACGGATAATGATGGTAATAATATTTCGAAATTATTAAAACAAGTTACAAATCTTCACATATTAAAATATTTAAAGCAAAATGGTGTGCGATAGTTAGAGGTAGGTTATTATATCAATAAGTTTTGGTGAAAAAAGTGTTAGATGACATTTGTCTTATGTTAATAGCTTTTGCTGCTGGATTTATCGATGCGTCTGCCGGAGGTGGAGGAATTATTCAAGTACCGGGGATTATGCTTTTTGCTCCCGCGCTAACTATTCCGGAAGTGTTTGCTACCAATAAATTTGCCTCGGTTTGGGGGACATCGATTGCTTGCTTAAAGTTTATAAAAGAGAAGAAAGTTCCTTGGAATTTAATTGTTTGGGGGATACCTTTTGCATTAATCGCTTCTTTCTTTGGGGCCAATTGTGTATCATCTTTTGATAAAAATTTAATTAGACCATTTGTAATAACTCTTTTAATTTTTGTTATCATATACAGTATCTTTGCTAAAAAATTTATAAAACAACATCAATCTAAAATAAACAATAAAAATATATTAATTGCTTTGGTAATTATTTTTAGCTCAGTAATTGGTTTTTATGATGGAATATTTGGACCAGGCACTGGAAGTTTTTTAATTTTTTTATTTGTTACTTTTCTTGGATGTTTATTTTTAGAAGCAAATGCTGGAGCAAAAGTAATAAATTTGCTCACAAACATTGGAGCAATTATTTATTTTTTATTATATGGAAATATTCACTTTATTCTAGGAATAAAACTTGCAATATTTAATATGTTTGGTGGATACTTAGGGGCCAAAATTGCCATAAAATATGGTAATCAATATGTACGTCTTATGTTCATTATTATTTCAAGTGCATTAATTATTAAATTAATTATTGATTCAATTTAATAATTAAATCTTTCTATGGGACAGAAATACATATTCCCAAATTTCTTTAATATCTGCTTTATAAAATTTTTCCCATTCTGATCTCATAGGAAAAGAATATTTGTAAGTCATTTTCTTGATCCAATCAGGAAGCAAATTTGTTTCTTCTTTTAATTCTCTTTTGGCAGTTGCTAGTAAATCTTCTCCATGAAAAGGTGCTCCCGTTATTCCTTGCCAGAATCCTCCATACTTTGGGGCCCTCTTTAACAGCAAAAAGAGAATATTATTTTCTATTTTTTTAAAACAATAAATACTCACTTGAATTGGAACTCTATGTCCGTCCCTTTCCTTCTGTTCTTCTATTTCTTTGTTAAATTTTTTCATTTTTAACACTTTTAAAAATTTTATTATTTTCCTAAGTGACAACCTTGTTTCTTTTTTAACTCTCTTTTAGTGATTAAATTTGCAAGTAGGTAAAGAAAAGCATTAAAAACCCCTGCAAAATTTGCTTTAAAATCCCATGCACGAATAGCAATAGAAGAGTAAGTATTAAAAGCTGTTCTTACGCGATAACAGTTTTCTTCTAACTCTAAAGGAGAAATATTTTTAGGTTTAAACATTGCTTGGCCGTAACGATAATCAGGATGAAGCCACCAAGGATCGTTAATAAGTCTTCCTTCATTTTTTAGACGTTCATAGAGTGGAGTTTGAGGAGTGGGAGTAAGGGGATTAAAGTGTGCTAAAAACAATTTATTTTTAATTGTAAAATTTAATATTTGATCGAATGTTTCTAGAGTATCATGATCGTAGCCAATAACAAAAGTTCCTAACACCATTATTCCATAACTTTTGAACTTATTTAATGCCAATTCATAATCATATTGTTTACTCCAATTTTTATTCATCATTTTTAGATTATTAGCATTTAAAGTCTCAAGTCCCACAATGGCGGCATAACAACCACTTTTTTTCATTAATTTCATTAGCGATTCATTTTTCGTAACATCAATACTTATTTGACAGCTCCAACGTACTTTAAGCGGAATTAGTGCTTCAAGTAGATTAACCGCCTTTTGCAAATCAACAAATATATTATCATCAACAAAAAACAAATTTTTTCTTTTTAAATTTTTAATTTCCGTTACCACATCTTCAATATTACGTTGGCGTAAACTTTTTCCATAAAATGAGTTAATAGAACAAAAATCACAGCTGTAACGGCATCCACGACCAAATTGAACCAAGTGAAGAGGCGAATATTTTTTTCCCTTAAATATGGATCTGTCAGGAATAACTCCCTTTATAGAAGGCCATTCATTTTGTTGATATTTTGATTGCAATCTTTTATTTTCGGCATCTTCAATTATTGTAGGCCAAATTCCTTCAGCATCTCCTATTACAATGGCATCAGCATACATACTTGCTTCTTCTGCAAGAAGAGATGGATGGAAACCACCCATCACTACAGGGATTTTTTTATTTCGATAGATTTGAGAAATTTCATAGGATCTTTTAGCGGTAAATGTTTCTACTGTTAATACAACTAAATCAGTATGATCATCAAAAGGAATTTCTTCTAAACGATCATCGTATAAAACACATTGATGTTTATTGGGA
>JADGAM010000076.1:5321-15444 GCA_015232015.1 Oligoflexia bacterium
AAGAATATGGTCACTATCATCAACAGATGATAGATTTCTGAATTAGTAAAAGGGGTAATAGTCGTAATAGGAGTAATAATTGTAGTTATCATAATAGTAGATGAGTTTAACATTAAATTATAAAAAGTAATAAAAAGCTAATAAAGGTAATTTTATTTAAAGAAAGATACCAATATTTATTGGTAGCAACAAATATTGGTGTGCCAACATTTAGTGCTGGCAATAAAATTTGTAGAAAATCATGTGAATTTATTTTTTTTAATAAATTAACATAGATATAAATATAAAATATTTTTTTTATCTAATTATCAGCTGTTTTTAAGAAAATTTATAAAAAATGATAAGATAAATAAAAATCTAATTAAAGGTAAAAAATTGGAGCATATTTAAATATGAAACTTACATTAATACATCCTTGTCTGGGAAGAATTCCGGGGAAAAATTATATTCGTTCATGGCAAATGGAACCACTTCCTATAGCGCAAATTGCTTCCCTAACTCCCAAAGATGTTGAAATTGAATTTTGGGATGATCGTATGGAAGAAATTCCCTATGACAGAGTGACAGATTTAGTGGCCATAAGTATAGAGACATATACTTCTAAAAGAGCATATCAAATAGCCTCGGAATATCGAAGAAGAGGTGTGCCTGTAGTGATGGGCGGCTTTCATGCTACTCTTATGCCTGAAGAAGTAAGCGAATATGCAGAAGCAGTGGTAGTTGGTGAAGCGGAGATAATTTGGGAAAAATTAATTAAGGATTTTAAAGCAGGAAAAATGAAAAAAATATATCAGTCACAAGAAAGGCCTGATATTGAAAAATTAAATATAATTCCTGATCGTTCAATTTTTAAAGATAAAAATTATTTGCCAATTACTTTAATTGAGGCCAATCGAGGATGTACTTTTAGCTGTGATTTTTGTGCTATTCAAACTGCTTTTAAGGCCACCCAATCAAGAAGGTCAGCAGAAAGTATTGTTACAGAAATCCAATCACAAAAAAATACAAAATTTTTCTTTTTTGTAGATGATAATATGATCTCTCATGTAGAAGAGGCCAAAAAATTATTTAAGGCCTTAATACCTTTAAAAATAAAATGGGTTAGTCAAGCATCTATTAATATGACCTATGATGATGAGTTAATGGATTTGATGAAGAAAAGTGGTTGCCTTGGAGTTTTAATTGGTTTTGAGAGTTTAAATGCTGATAATTTAAAATCCATGAATAAAGGTTTTAACTTAGTCAAAGGCGGACCAATAGAAGCAGTTAAAAGATTAAATGAGAAAGGATTTCTTCTTTATGCTACTTTTGTTTTTGGTCGTGAATATGACACGCTAGAAAGTTTTCAAGAAGTGATTGATTTTGGAATGAAAAATAAGATTTTTATGCTGGCCTTTAATCATATGACTCCGTTTCCTGCAACCCCATTTTATAAAAAATTAAAAGATGATAATAAATTATTATATGATTGTTGGTGGTTAGATGATCGCTATAAATATGGAGAAGTACCATTTAAATTAAATCTTGATCCTTTAGTGATTCAAGAAGAGTGTGTAAAGGCCCGTAAAAATTTTTATAGTATCATAAATGTATTTAAGAGAATGTTTTCCAAGTCTGTAATAACAAATTTTAAAATACTAAAAATGTATTTATTTATTAACTTTCTTTTAAGAAAAGAGGCGGCCCAACGTGAAAGATATCCATTAGGTGATTTAGCATATAAAGGTGAAATTTTAAAAGCTACTAATAAATAACTTAGGAATGGGAACTTAAAGAAAGAAAAAATTATAAATAGATATATGGAGATTTGACTAATGAATATTTTATTAATTATGCCTAATGCGAAAATTCATGCCATAAGAATTAAAGATTTTACAATGTCTTTTAGAGAAGCGCCTCTTACCATGACAACTCTAGCGGCCCTTACTCCTGACGATATTAATGCCAATATTAGAATAATAGATGAAAGTGTCGAAAAAGTTGATTTTGAAAAAATTACTAATGTGGATTTGGTGGGTATTAGTGCAATGACAGGAACCTCCATTAGAGCATATCAAATTGCTAAAATTTTTAGAAATAAATCCATACCTGTTGTTTTAGGCGGAGTCCATGTTAGTATTAATCCCGAAGAGGCCGAGCAACATGCAGATGTAATTGTTACTGGTTTTGCTGAAAAAAGTTGGCCCAAATTACTTGGTGATTTTAAAAATGGCCAAATGAAAAAGCGTTATGATCAAGATTGTGTTATTGATTTGGTGGGATTACCAATTCCTCGAAGAGATTTACAAAAGAAATTCGCTTACATGTCTCCCAATACAGTTAGTTTCACCCGAGGTTGTAGTAATACCTGTGCCTTTTGTACCGTACCTATTTTTTATAAAGGTTACTATAAGCGACCAATAGAGGAAGTTATAAGAGAGATTCACACTATAAAGAGCAATAGATTTGTTGTTGATGATGTAAATTTGTTAGAAGATCGAGAGTATTCATTAAAGTTATTAAAAGCATTGGCCCCATTAAAAAAGATTTGGGGAGGACTTGCAACAATCAAAATTGTTCAAGATAAAGAGATGATGTATTGGTTAGAGAAAAGTGGTTGCAGATATTTATTAGTTGGTTTTGAAACATTTTCTGATGATTCTTTAAATGCTATTACAAAAACATTTAATAAAAGTTCTAATTACAAAGAGGCGATGAAGATATTTCATGATCATGGGGTTATGATTCAAGGTTGTTTTATTTTTGGCTTTGATACTGATGATAAATTTATCTTCGAAAAAACCGTGGAAAGAGTAAATGAGATAAAAGTTGATATCCCTAGATACGCAATTTATACTCCATATCCAGGTACTCCATTGTTTAAAGAATTGTGGGAACAAAAACGAATCCTAACTACCAATTGGAGCTTATATGATACTCAACATGTTGTCTTTCAACCAAAACTTATGACTCCAGGAGAGTTATATCAAGGTTTTCGAATGGCATATAGAGAGACATTTACTATTAAATCTATATTAGATCGAACCTTACCTTCATTATCTTTAGGATCAAGATTTCCAATAGCATTTTTGGGTAATCTTGCATATAATATCTATATTAATCGCATTAACAAAGAACCTTTGCCAAATTTTTCGGGTGAAAAAGTTGATTTCACGAAAGAGGATTTTAATTTTAACTAATTTATGCATTTAAAATTAAAGTTATTAAATTCTATTTATGTAAAATCACTTGAAAATAAATTTTCTTCATTTCAAAAAGCATTAAAATACTCTAGAGAAACACAAAATGAAATATTAAAAAATATTATTTTTAATAATATTGAAACAATATTTTCTAAAGAAAACAATTTACCTTCAATGCTCACTTGCAAAAAGCAAAATCTAATTGATGAATTTAGAAAAACAATTCCAATATCAATATATGATGATTTAGAAAAATATGTAAAATTAATAATGGACGGTCATAATAGAGTATTAACAAAAGAAAAAGTTATAATATTTGAAAAATCATCAGGATCAACTTCATCATCAAAGTATATCCCATATACCAAATCATTATTTAATGAAATTCATAGAGGGACTGCTACTTGGATTTATGATCTTTATAATACAAATCCATCTTTAAAAAACACTAAAGCATACTGGTCTATCTCTCCCAAAATGGGTACAAGTGAGAAAACTAAAAGTGGAATTAATGTGGGTTTCAATGATGATTCAGAGTATTTTGGGCCCTTAGAGCGTTTTTTTATTCGTAGGATTTTAGCGGTAGATCCTGCAGTATCAGCAACAAGAGATATTGAAAGTTGTAGATTTATTACCGCTAAAGAGCTTTTAGAACAAAGTGATTTAGGTCTTATTTCAGTATGGTCCCCAACATTTATAATTATTTTATTAGAGTATATTGAAAATAATATAGTCGAGCTTTTAAAAGTAATAAAAGTAAATGCTAAAAGGAAAAAATTAATTGAAAACAGTATTAGTATAAATATCAGTAAAGTAGGTGAAAAAGAAAAACAAAAATTAGATTTTTTAAAACTATGGCCTAAATTAGAAATTGTCAGTTGTTGGACCTCTGCTAGTTCAGCGATATTCTTAGAGCAATTAAAGCAAAATTTAAATGGTGTAAAAATTCAAGGGAAAGGATTATTTTTAACTGAAGGAATTGTAACTATTCCTATAAGTGAATATTTAGCGCCAATATTGGCCATCAATTCTCACTTCTATGAATTTTTACCAGAAGATTATCAAGAGGAAAATAATTTTATAAATAAAAATAAAAACACCAACACCAGCACCAACATAAATACATTTCTTCCTCATGAATTAATTGTTGGTAAAAAATATATTCCTGTAATAACTACCGGAGGTGGATTTTATCGATATAATACAAATGATATTGTACAAGTGGAACATATGGTGAATTATGTTCCTTTATTAACTTATGTTGGTCGTGCTGATAAACGATCTGATATTTGTGGCGAAAAATTATGTGAAACATTTGTTGCAAATATTCTTAGCACTTTAGATAAAACAGTTAATATAAAGTTTTCATTTTCAATGTTAGCTCCAATTGTAAATAAAAATTGGGTCCCATATTACGGATTTTTTTGTGAATTTAATATTAATTTGTCCAAATCTCAAATAGAACAAGTTGAAAATTACATTGAAGATCAATTGTGTAAAAATTATCACTACAATAATTGTAGAAAATTGAATCAATTGAAAAAAATGAAAATTTATAAGGTTACTAATGCTATAAAGATTTATGAAGAGGTAATTACTAGTAAAGATAAAAAAAAGATTATTGGCGGAATTAAGATAGCTTATCTTGATTCATATCCATATTGGTTAGATGAATTTAGCAAAAGGAATGTTTTATTATGAATCAAGAAAAATCTAAATTAAAATTAGAAGGGCGTATTGTAGCAATTGAAGACATCACAGATGAACAAATTGATAAAATGTTTGAGATATATTTTAAATATTATGAAAATATTACCGAAGATATTTTTATTGATCATCTTTCACATAAGGATCATGTAATTATTCTTAATGATTATAAGACAAAGATTATTAAAGGATTTTCTACTCAAAAATTAATTCAAACAAAATACCTGGATAAAACTATAAATGCTATTTTTTCAGGTGATACAATAATTGAAAAAGAGTATCAGGGACAATTAGAGCTTGTTAAACAATTTGCTTTATATTCTGGGGAAATAAAATCAAAGATAAAAACAGATGAACTTTTCTGGTTCTTAATTTCGAAAGGATATAAAACATATACATTTTTACCTATGTTTTTTCAAAAATATTATCCCAATTATCAAGAAGAAATTCCAATAAAAGAAAAAGAGATTTTAAATCAGTTGGCGACAACATTATTTTCTAATGAATATGATAGTAAAACAGGACTCATAAGTTTTGAAAATTCAATGGGTAATTTACGTAAAGGAGTAGGAGAAGTCACAAATGACAGATTAGATTATCCAGAAATTGAATTTTTCAATAAAATAAATCCAAATCATATGCTTGGAGTTGAATTAGCATGTATTGCTGTTTTATGTGAAGATAATCTTAAAGGAATAGCTAAAAGATATTTCAATGAGGGCCATGGAGGTAATTAATGAAAGAGATAATAATTAATGTAAACTATTATTTTTTGTTTTTAGTATTTTTTTTATTTTTTTCTCCTTTAAGTTCACATGCTGGTTTTGATTATAAAAGTTGTATTAAGGAATTTGCACTATCACTATCTGAATGTGATAATCAATGCAAAGAAATTGAAAGAGATGAAATATTGTGTGAAGTACTTAAAATAAGTTATTTAGATTTTGAAAAAAGACCTGCCTCTACTGTTCCTGCCTCTACTGTTAAAAGAGAAGTGGCATCTAACTATGAATATGAATATAATGAAAGTAGAGATGAATGCCAAAGATCTCCAGAAGTGTTGAGAAGTAGTTTGGTTGGTTCTGTTCAGGCAGTAGTTAGGCGATTACCTGAGCAAAGACCAATTGTGAGACCAGTTGAAGCTGAGGATAATTCCTTTTTAGGTGGTTTAGAAAATATTGCTGGTACAACCTGTTTTTTAAATTCTACTATTCAATTGCTTTCACAAGATGATGTATTTATAAATTGTGTGAAAAAAAATTCTAATTCTAAAAATGAAGGGCCTAAAAAAATAGCATATTCTATGTTTAGTAGTATTTTAAAAAATATAAGAGAAGGGGTTACTACAAATGTAAATACTATGATTGCTTTTAGAAAGGAGTTGAAAAAATTTAGTGAGTGGCAAATTCCTGATAATGTGCAAATGGATGTTGATGATGCTTATAATAATTTTGCAGATATTTTTAGTGAGTGTTTTAATAGTATGAAAGTACCTGTTAATGAAGTAATAAGTTTTAACGACAATGGTGTTAAAGTAATTCGTAGAAAATATGATGTTATTGATACTGATAAAAGAGTTAAGAGTGTGACGATAGAAAAAAGAAGTGATAGAAGGTATGCAACTTATACAAAAGGAAATGAGATTGTTAGGGGTACTAACAATATTGATAAATTACTAAGATTACCACGTACCCAAATGGAAAATTCTTTTTTAGTTTCAATTGCTGAATCAGGAAAAAAAACACCATCAATAAAATCTCTCCTCTCAAAAAGCATATCTTCAAAAAAATTAAGTGGTGAAAATCAATATAACTATAATGGAAAAAAAATTGATGCTGAAAAATCTTTGCAGTTTTCAACTGCTCCTGATCGCTTTGTTGTAAAAGTAAACAGAGCAGATTTATATGGTAGAAAAAATCTTCGAAAGGTGACTATTAATGAAACTTTTCCCGCTAGCATTTTAGATCCGAAAAATAAAAAATCTACTTATCATTTAGAGAGTTTTACTTGTCATATAGGAGCAGGATCAGCAGGGGGTCATTGGATAAATATTAAACAAATTCCAAAAAGCAGAAGATGGGTGCAAATGAGTGATGGTCATAGAAGTGAATCATTTGGAAGTTTAAAAGAAGTATTAACAAACTATCCAGACTGTTCAACTGGCTCTACTCATTTTAGTTATAATATAAGGTAACTGGTCAGGTCCTTGACCAGTTACTAAAACTAGCTGACTAGTTACAATTTATTTTAGTGTTTTGTTATTCTTTCTTACTGTCATCATTACTGTCATCATTACTGTCATCATCGCCAAATTCATTTTCATTCTCACTACCACTCTCACTCTCAATTTCAATTGATTCTTTGTCGTAGTTACTATCATCATCATTGCTATCAAAACTATCTGTATCTGTCTCAACATCTACATCAACATCTACATCTGACCCATCATTTTCATTTTCACCATTGATATCGTCACCTTCATCACTGAAATCATCAACAATTTGATCTTGATCCATATCTTGATCATCGTCGTCATCATCTTTAGAAGAGTGAAAATCTTTTTTATAGGGGTGAGTATCTTTTGGAATTGCAAAGGGTGATTCTCTTAATCTTGCTTCTTGTGCTAGCTGTGCTGCTGCTAAATTTTTTTGCAACTCTACTTTGAGTTGAGGGTGATTCTAAGTCAATTAATAGGGATTTTTCTTGATCATCAGGAAGAGAATCTAAGTATGTATCTACTTGTGTCTTAGTGATTCTTCCATCGGCAATAAACTTATCTCTTAATCTATTGTCGTATAACTTTTCTTCGATAGCACTTTTTAATCTCATGTTTTTTCCATTCCTATTTGCTATGGTATTTGCGAAATAAAATTTTTGTTTTTTTTTGATGCAAATTATCTAAAGAGATTAATATACAACTTTATTTAGCTATTGCCAATATTTTGGTCCATTGTTTGATTGAGAATTATAATTATCATCTTGATTATCTTTAACAATATGTAGATGTCCTCCGCTTCTTCCCCGATTACTGCCGCCTCTTCTTGGATCGCCTAAGGGAATTTTTGATGACGTGTACGCCCAGATTTTACGAATTTTAGTAGCATATCTAAAAAACAAAAAACTAAAAAGCATTGCGCCTAAATGTCCAATTGAATTTTTGGAAGAAGCTGAAAAAATACTCATGTATAATTCAATACCAATTAATAACCAACAAAAATATTTTGCTTTCATTGGGAAGATAAGCATGAATAAGAGAGGGCGTTCTCCATAGAGGAATGAATATATTAGAAGAAGGGCATAACAAATCCCAGATAGCCCAATGAAGGGAATGGAAGTTGCCAGTAAGTTATCTCTGAAAAAAATCGACATCACTATAATATACGTTACCGCTGCTCCTAAGATAGTAGTTGATAGCAATGCTGTATATAATTTTTTTCCTAACTCATTTTCAATGTCTCCGCCCACAAACCAAATAATGAGAGCGTTAAAAATAAATGACAATAATCCATCTTGAATGAGTGGATATGTAAATATTTGATAAAGGTGTCCTTTTGTAAGCATTCCAATTGAAAGCCCAAGATATTGAGCAAGTGAAAAGTTTTTGGCCATTAAAGAAAAGATTGAGCTTATTATAAAAACTGTGGCCGTCATCACAATTATTGTTTTGTTAATTTTTGTTAGCGGAGGAATATATGTTTGATATTGTTGATCACCTTGCATATTAAACTCGCTTTTTTTTATTATTTGGTTATTTTTCTTTTTTCTCTCTTAAATTTTAACTTTTGATTGCATAAAATTCAATTCCTATTTCTCCAGGACCCTAAGTTTATGTTTATATTTGATCAATTACAACAGGAGGAGCAACAGCTTGACTGCAATCAGGATTATTGGCATCAAAGTTAACTCTTGGTGGTTGTACGGGAGCTACACAAACGCCATTAGTACAAGTTCCAAATGAGGGTCTATTGTAACATCTTAAAGCACAAGTTATGTTACCTAGAGCATTTACTCCTGTTCTAACAATCATACAATTTTGAACTGTATCCACTCTACACCATTCTTTGGCCACACAACGATCTCCTGGTGGTTTGGAACAAAATACTGGGGGAGTTAATTTTGAGTTATGAATGGCACATCTCCCGATACTAGTATTACAACAAAGACTCGCACATTGGTAATCTGAATTGCAAATTGCCCCTGTAGTAAGTTCTCCCGAACTTGTAGAATTTTCCAAACATTGGGAGACTAAATTTTTAGACCAACAACGTTTGTTAAAGCAACACTCATCGGCAGCGCATGAAGTAGATGAGTTACATGATTTCATACTTTGATAAAGGGTCTCATTACCCTTATAATCTTTGCTACTAGATCTTGTTAATTGGAGTTTAATCTCATTTTTATTTGTGATATCAATTTCATATTCTTTACCAGTTAATGGATCAATTGCAATTAAATCAATTGTAGCAGTGACATTACATGAATTTATTGCTTCATTACTATTTTCATCCAAATGAGAAACCCTGATATTACATCCATCCATCCAGTTGCCTTCTCCTGCAGAAGATATTTCAGATACTGATCTTAAGGTACCAGGAGTAGGAGTAGCTGAAGCATCCATGCTGAAAGGATAATCACCTCCAATATATCTAACACCTTTATCTAGAGAAATTTTTCCTGCACGAGGAAACATTAATGAAAAAATACCCATAGTAACATCATTATGATTTGCAGATAAATCAGCGGGCAACGTTTTTTTAAAGACTCCATAAGTCCCTACTGCCTTATCTTTAGGAAGAGACCAACTATTGAGAGAAAGCACTCGATAAGGCCCTTTATAGTAATAATCAACTTTAGAACCACTTTCATCATTTAAAGATAAAACTACGTCTCCATAATTTGCTTCACTAGCATTTGCTGATTCATAAACAAGCTGTCTGTAAGAGGAGGGAAATTCTTTGTAAAAAACTGAACCATTATCAGCTAAACATTTTTTTATATTGGTAGTATTTTTTGTAACAATTGTTTCATCAGAAGAGTTGAGAGGAGATGTAAAATCAGATTGATTAAAATCAATTGCAGCTAAAGAGGGAATGGCAGATAGACCACTAGTAGTATAAAGGCCTGCGTCTTTAATTTTTGCAAAAGCGTAGAGGCATGTTTTATCTTCTGGATTGCAATCACCACTGTTATAGGTGGGATCATATTCTAAACTAAGTGCTCTACAGTAAAGTTCT
>JADGAM010000076.1:15453-17885 GCA_015232015.1 Oligoflexia bacterium
GATAG
Organism: Oligoflexia bacterium; assembly: GCA_015232015.1. Classification (GTDB taxonomy): domain Bacteria; phylum Bdellovibrionota; class Bacteriovoracia; order Bacteriovoracales; family Bacteriovoracaceae; genus JADFZW01. Next base: position 15,459 of record JADGAM010000076.1, read on the forward strand.
GGATCATTGGTTGGAGAATCACTTATATCATAATTGTAAGTGTTATAATCGAATAAATCATAAAGCAAACGAATATTTTCAAATGGGCGTTGCCTTAGATCCATAATAAGTACTTGCATATCTATTTGTGGAGTAAGACCTTCTGCTCTTCCAATAGTTGCAGGAATAGTAACTACTTCTAATTCACGACCAAATTTAAAACGCACTTTAACTAGACGATCATTTAAGGAGGTAATATTTAAACCTGAAAGATAAAGATATCCATTATAATTTTTGGGGATAGTGACTTTATCTTTAAATGTTCCAGTGAAAGGATCTACAATAAACCGCAATTCAACAGTAGCAGTAGTTCCTACCTGCTGTAATCCTTTAGAGAGAGTGGAAGGTGAAGCGATGGGAGTTGCGGTTTGATCATTGTCATTGTCATTGTCATTGTCATTTAAATTGCTTAACGAGTTTAAAGAATTAAGTAATTTTCTTTTAGATGTAGCTTCATTTAAACAAGAGATACAAAAAAACAATATAAATAATATTGATGTAATTGAAATCAATAAAAATTGTTGTTGTTTTCTTCTTTTATTATTCATAAATATTTTCTTCCTAAATTTATTTTACTTTATTTCATTTCATGATTGCGATTACAAGTATGATTACGGTGCCTAGTCGGTGCTCAATTTATTTTTGAACACCTCCCTAGCTACCCATCGGATAAGAAAAGAATTTAATTTAATTTTTATTCATAAATAAAATTTGCATTGGTAAATAAAATTCCATTTTGTATTAAGGCCATTTGATTATAGAATAAAATATTAATGTTTATAAAGGTCACTCCCGAAAAGAATAAACAAAAAAAGAAAAAAATATCCATTATTTTTATCTAGATTTATATTTTTTAGCGATGGGGTGATCAATGGGAGATAATAGTAATACAAACCAAAATCCCAAACAGGCAAAACAAACTAAACTTAAAATTGTTTCAAAATTAGAAATTGAGAGCAAAAATATTTCTAAGGATGAGTTGTGGTTGATAGTTTTAAAGGACAAGATTGTAGGTCCATATCATAAAAGTGATTTGAAATTGTTTTTGCAAGATAACCCACTTTTTCCTAGAAGTGTGAAAGTGGCAAATTTTACTACTCCTGATATCCATATCCCTTTATACAATGTACCTGATTTTCAGAGAAGAAAAACTCAAGTATTAGCTAGTAGCGATAGTGAAAAAAATATTGATCAGATTTTAGTGCTAATTAATGGACAAAAAAATGGACCTTACTCATTATCACAGATTAGAGAATTATTAAAAACAAAATCATTACTTTTTAATGATCTTATCTCTGTTGATAAAGGAAATACTTGGATTAAATTGCATGAGTGTACTCATTTAGATCGAAGACAACGCTTTAAAAATGGATCGCCAAATTTGCCAAATGATCCTGATGTATTGGAGGTAACGGATGATGAGGCCGGTGGTGAATATCGATTAGATGATGAAGTATTGGACTCGATAAGAGAACGCAAAATGCTAGAAGATAAAAGTGAAGGATTAATAAGTTTGGCCTACATGGGAAAAATGAAGGGGAAAAATAGTTTTTCAAATGATAACAATGATGATGACAATAATGAAATTGAAGAAGATGCTATATCACATTCATCCACAGAAGGAGCTCAGGGCCTAAAACACCCAATACTTGGATTAAATTTTAGTGTGCGTACATGGAGTATATTGCTTTTGTTCTTAATATTTATTCCCATCTCTTACTATTACTTTAAAGGGGATAGTACTAATAAGCTAAAATCAAAATCAAGTTTAATTGCTGATGATGAAGATAAAGATGGAGAGAGAGATATAGATAATCAAGATGAAAATAATAGCAGGGCACCAGCAGCGGAGGCATCCTCCTCAGCTGAAACTGTCTCTTTACCCGAATCCCCTGCATCCCCTGCAACTCCATTTAAATCTAATCTTAATAAAAGGGAAGGGAAAAGAGTTTTTAATCCTAATTTGATAAGAAAAAAAAGACAATGAAATAAGTCATAAGTTCTAATCGCCATTTGATGCAGATGAGATTTACATCCTTTTTTGTTGTGATACCATACTTAATCATTCATCACAAAAAATATATTGCAGAGGTGAAAATGTGGTAACAAATTTTCCTATTCATTCTTCAACAGCTACCGTTACAATTTGTAAAGAGCAATTGATCAACTTTAAAGTTCCAGATACTAAAAAAAATAATTCTTTTTTTGTAAGTTTTGAGGGTATAGAAGGTGCAGGTAAGAGTACCATGCTCAAATATTTCGTAGAATATTTAAATAAGAGTGGTTTTAGAGTAGTTGTATTTAGAACAAAAGCAATATACTCCATGTACGCACACTAAAATTTAATCCAAGTATTGGGTGTTTTAGGCCCTGAGCTCCTTCTGTGGA
>JADGAM010000077.1:0-9118 GCA_015232015.1 Oligoflexia bacterium
TTTCTCACATCAAAGAGTATAATGTTCCAGTAGTTGCTTTTGTAAATGAGGATGGCCTAATAGTAAATGATTCCCTTGATGTTGAACGAATAAGTATTTTAAATCGGTGGTTGGATGCGGGAGTAGATAAATTAAAAAGTGATTTAAGCAACGAAACTCTGAATATTCAGAGGGTTTGGGATAATAGTATCAAGGTTTTTTAACAAACATTTAAACAATAGGAGAGTAACACATGAAAAAATTAAATTTATTATTTGCGTTAGCTATTTCTGTTTTTGGTTTTAAATCATTTGCTGATGAAATTGTATTTGATCACGCTATCAAGTTAAATACTGTCGACTTAGATAAGTACGTTAGTGGCGATGAAATAAATGTTTCAGATTTACTTAAGGATAAAAAATTACCCAGTGGTGGTATTATTGAAATTTCTCCAGATAACGGACCAAGATTTCTTTTAATGAAAGACAGAGGTGGTAACATCAAAATTAAAATGGATGAGTTTGGAGATTTTAGAGCAAAATTATATGAATATGCAAGCCCATCTTCCAACGGTGGAAGAGGCGGCAATAATTAATCTGAGGTAACAATGAATAAAAAATATGGATTAATTATAATAGTAGTATCTATTTTATTAATTTGTTTTACATCAATTGGTATTTTTATCATGAAAGAAAAAAGAAATGATCAAAGTAAATTACTTTTTTGGACTAATTCGGCCCCATTCTCAACTGATCCGATGGACTATGATGCTTTCATTCATCATATAGTTTTTAGATCAACATATAGTTCAATGGTAACAGAATATAGTTCAGGAGGTCCAACAGGAATCCTGGCCAAATCATGGAAAGCATCTGATGATTTTAAAACTTGGACGTTATTTGTAAGAGATGATGTTACGTTTGAGAATGGTGATAAAATTACTCCAGAAATTATCGTTAAATCTTTAACAAGAATTGCGTATCTTTTAAAGAAAGGTAATTCTGAAACCGGTCTTTTCAATCATATGTTGGGATATGAATCTTTTAATAAAATTTCCGACAAATTAATAGGCATTGAATATGATTCTAATTCAATTACCCTTAAATTTGATCGACCCAAAAATGATCTTTTGGATATTATCAGTTTTGGTCTTTACGGCATTGCTCATCCCTCTGATTACGATCAAGTGACTGGCGAATGGAAAGATAAGAAAAAATTTATTTCCTCTGGTTCATATAAAATAATTCAGTGGAATAAAGACAGCATTGTTTTGCAACTAAGAGATGATTTTCTATCAACCATTGGACACAAAAACAAATTTAAAACTATTGAAATAACTTGGGACCCTAATCGCAAAGAAGAAGCAGACGCAATGGATGGTCTCAATATTGATTTGAATGTTAGAAATGATCTTACCTTTTATGGAGGAGCACCATCTGGAATAATGTACCTTCGTTGCATATCTTGGACTAATCCAGATAGTCCATTTTATCAACTGAGTGACCGCCAAAAAATAAGAGATATTTTTTATAGTGAAGTAGAAAAAGCTGGTTTTAAACCAACTCGTTCATTTTTCCCTCTTATTATGAAAGGTATTCGTGATTTTAAAAGTGGTAATGTTGATTCAAATGTTCTTGCAAATAGTAAAGTAAAAGTTTTAAAACATTCGTCACTGCGCTCGATATATTTATATTCTAATCCTACAATGGAAGCATTAAAAAACACTGGAAAAAATTTCAATTTAGAGGTTAATGCGATTACTACTCCATATGACGAATTAATAAAAGAAATCAGTCCTGGGCTACCTTCTTACAAAGTTGATCTGGCCGTACTTGGAACTGATATTTTTGTTGAACAACCAGAGCATGATATTAGATTTATGTTTTTGTCCAAAGAAGGAATTCAATTACCTGACGCCAAAGGATCTATTATTGCTCACTTGAAAAAACATGAAGCGCTTGATGTTCAAATGATAAATCAAGAATTATGGGATCAAGCAATTATATGGCCATTAACTCATTATTCTTCTGGTTTTAGGGCCAAAGATTTTGTTGATGTTTCAATATTAAATGTTCTTAAAAATCCTATAGATTTTATGTGGGTGGGGCATAAATAATGTTCAATATCTCACTTGCACCTATTAAATATAGAAATGTTTACACCTCTAAAGGTGGACCAATTAAGCATCTCGAATATTTAAAAAGAGAAATAATGTTTGGGTCTCAAAATATTGGGTATGAAGCTTATGCTTATCTTGATGATTCTACTAGCTCTTCTATTGGTACTACTTATAATTTATATGGCAATGCTGATGGACAAGGAAGTGATGCAAATAAAATTACTGCTTGCTTTAAGGCCATATCCGAGGCACTAGAGAGGCAAGCATTTAAAGAAACATCTCTTTCTTCTCAGGCAAATAAATACGGTTTCAATATTGAGAATAGTACTTCTGGTTTGGCCGCATTTCCTGGGATAACAAAATACACAGCTAAAGAGTCCGCAAATCATGAGGCCATAGAACGATGGGCGATAACTGAGTGGTGGTTAGGAAATTTAAGTATTGAAGAAGTTAAATACAAACCAGAAAGTGGCATACATTGTTTTCAAATAATAACTCCATGGCATCCAAAAATTGTAGTTGTATTATTGTATAGAACAGACGCCTCAGATGAGGCAGTTGGGGTAGATAATAATAATTCGCAATTAGATTTAAATAGGACATCTTTTGGATTTGCGGCCGGCAATGATCTTTCTCGTGCATGTAAGCGAGCTGAGATAGAGCTAATGCGAAATCATTTCATATTAAAAACAAAATTAAATTCAACTAATTCAGTTTCTACTAATTTAAGTCATACAAATAACGACCTATCTGTTTATGAGAGGAGATTACTATATTTTTCCGAAAGTGCGGGAGATGGATTTTTAACTTTCAAAGAGCAAATAAAAAAATCAGAGAACCCTCATAACCAAAATCATGCTTTTCCTAAGTTGCTAATTGATGCTGAAATTGTTGGCGAGTGGTCAAAATATACTACTGTTTGGAGATGTTTATACCAACACCAAGAATATAAACACTTGGAAAACTCATCTGATTTTTTTTACTTTTAGGATTGCCCCATCTTATATGAATGAGAATAAAAAATGAAAATAAATATAGTTAATCTTACTCAAAGTTTTAAAAGTCAGATTACATCATTTAACAAGCAGCACTTTCATATCTACTCTTTGTTAATTGTGTTTGTGTTGTTGCTTTTTACTGTGGTCTTTTTTAGATTTTATCTCAAAACATCTTCCGAACAGTATGTGAATGATTTTTATCGACAAAACATTCAAGACATCTCTAATGGAAATACTTTTTCTCTTATTACACGTTTAAATAATTTACAACAATCATTGGGTGTAACTTGTATAGAAGCATATAAAAATGATTTGGTCTTTTTTAAAAAGAAGCAGACAAATAGTGATTGCAATAATTCTTTCTTCAAAAACCGCATTGAGGTTAATTATTTTAAAAAAGATGTTTCTATTGAAGACCAAAATAGAATTAAGATTATTTTTACTCTTAAACTACCAGATCTTCTTCAATATGCATTTTTAGTATTTATTCTTTTTCAAATTCTAACAATTTGGGTTTTATATAAGTTAACTCAGCTATTAGAAAAAGAGAAACGCAAGCAAGGAGAATTATTATCCAATCTTGCTTCCCAAGTTTCCCATGATATTCGTTCTCCTCTAACCGCCTTATCCTCTTCCGCAAGATCATGGATACATTTATTACCAGAAGATGAGCGAATAACTGTCAGGTCACAAATTCAGCGAATACAGGACATAGCAAATGACCTTCTTAGAAAACGCAAAGAAATTCAGAGCGGAAAGAGTGGTAGTGATGATCTAAATAAGTTAACACCTCAGTTGTTATCTAGCTGTATAGAGGAAATAGTAACAGAAAAGCGAATGACATTTAGGCAATATCTTGATCTTCACTTAGAAGCGCAAGTTGACCAGACATATGGAATTTTTGCCAATATTAATCTTGTTGAATTCAAAAGACTTCTATCAAATCTTATCAATAATGCTACTGAGGCCTACGATGATAAAAAAGGTGAGATTAAAGTTCAGTTGATAGAGGACGATTTGAATGCAATTGTAAGTGTTTCAGATTTGGGCAAAGGAATCCCTGCCGATGTATTAAAGAAACTAGGAACTATTGGTGTTACTCATGGGAAATCGTCAAGTTCTAGCTCTGGTACTGGTCTTGGAGTAGCACACGCAAAGAAAACAGTAGAGGATTGGGGTGGAACTTTTACGATAGAGTCGGAAGTTAGCAAGGGAACTAAAGTCACTATTATTATTCCCAAAACTAAAGCACCACAATGGTTTGTACCAAAGATAGATTTGGAAAGTAAAATGGCAGTGGTTATACTTGATGATGACCAAGGGATACATCAGACCTGGGATAAAAGATTTGCAACAACTTTAACAGAAGAAAAGCGAAAGAGAATAGATGTCATCCATTTATCGACACCGGATGATTTTAGTTCGTGGGTAGTAAATAACAATACTAGCGCTAACAATAATAGCGATTGCTGTTATAATAAGATTCTCTATCTTTGTGATTATGAATTGCTTGGACATAAAATCAGTGGTCTTGATTTAATAGAAAAGCACGAACTTAAAAGCGCTGCTTATCTGGTAACTAGTCACTATGAAGAAGATAAAATCAGGTCACGCTGTAAAGAACTAGGAGTGAAGCTTATCCCTAAGATGCTGGCCGGCCTTGTTCCTATAATAGACAACATAAATGCGAATGCAAATACAAATGTAGAAAACGGCAGTCTTGAGATAGAGGGAATTCAAGCAGTATTAGTTGATGACGATGAATATATGAGAAAAGATTGGGAAAAGCATGCTAAAAAAGCTGGCATAAAATTACTTACATTTGAAACATCAAAACAACTAGATAGCATTATCGAAAAACTTTCAAAAGATGATTGTGAGATTTATATTGATCGGGAATTAGGTGAAGATAAAGCAAAAGGTGAAGATGTGGCCACTAATCTACACAACCTTGGTTTTAAAAAATTATATTTGGCAACTGGACATGATGCAAGTATGTTCAAGCATCTATCATGGATAGAGTGTGTTGGAAAAATATGTCCTTGGTCAGAAAATAAAGATGATGATTGGTAAAATAACCCTCTAAGAGTGAGATAGATTTTGTAACCATTTTATGAGAGAAGAATATTTAAAACTGAAGACAATGTATGATGAATTGAAAATGGCAAACAATATGTTGCTATTCAAATTTGATGGATCATCAGAGCAAATAATTGCATCTGGTATGTCTGCTCTTATAAGAAAAAAAAATTGAAGAGTCAAAAAATGTTTTATTTAATATTAAACGAATAACAATGTTTTTTAAATATAATACAATTACAAATGATTTAATAATATTGAAGTCTCTTAGGAGAAAAGCATTATCGCAAGCAGAGTTGCTCAATAAACTCCACAAAGAATGCGAAAATTATTTGCAGTATATTTCTCCACACCAACTTTAATATTAACAGGAACGGAGATGCAAAACCATGAGTATCAAAATTGAGTTCACCCAAGAAGAAATCAACTTCAGAAAAAAGAATAAAGAAACATATAACAAGGGTGACATGAAAAGTGCTTACGAAGAAGCAGTAGAATTTTATAAAGCAAATCCGAATAGCATTATCGCCAAATATTGTTATGCTGTAATGTCTGGTGACTATTCTTATGATCTAACTCTATCGAAGGAAAGAGCAGCTGAATTACTTGAGGTGGCAAAAAAACACATAAAAGAACTTTATCTTGATGAAAGATCAAAAAATTGTCCTGGTCGCTGGTATAGTTCTATTAGAAATGAATACTATTGGTTTTATAAACTTCACGAAGAACAATATAATCTTGGAGTTGAAGATGTAGCTAATGGTGACTTAGGTGGTTCATACTCTATGTGTGTTGGTGCTGCATCTATGGCCAACAAATGCTTACTTGAAAATAATGATATTGATAGTGCAAAAAAGTGGGCCAATAAATCAATTTCAGCATTCAATGAATTTGAAAAAGTTGATCCCACTTGGTACAATATCAATTATTTCTATGCAGAGGCCTTAAATGTTTTAGGAAAATATGATGATGCTTTAGTGGCATTTAAGGGTATGTATCAAAAGCAAGGATCACCTGTTAATGAAAAAGAGATTGCTGACTTTATGGAAAGGACAAATAAAGTAAAAGAAAAAATCAAAACAATACTAGAATTGTAATTTGCAAGATAAATTGTAAAGATAAATACTTTATTTTTTTACCAATTCTTTTAGCAATTGAAAACCTTGTCTCATTTTTGTTAGTTGTACCTCTAATTTTGGAATTATTCTTTGGTTAATTGTAATTGGATTTAAATCGAGAATATTGTTCTCCCATCGATCCACTATTGCTTCAGCTAATACGTTAAATAATTGAAGAACCAGTTTTTCTTTTTGCTTACTTGAATATGTAAAAACTGATTTAGTAATAATATTTTTCCAAACAAAAAAATGTAGCTTTTTTGCTATTTCATTTCGATTCACCGTAATTAATTTCGTTTCACAAAAAGAGTTCCAAAAGATTCAACTGCATTGAGAAGGAACTTTTAAAAAGTGATTACCTCTTTAATAGATTATAGATAATTGAAACATATCTGTATGGAAGGCCAATAGAGAACCTCTCCTTTTCACCTTCTGTGTACATATTGGTAAGAATAAAAATTTCATCATCATGATAAACATTCTCAAGATCACTATTTTCTTTTAGCATTCCATGATTCTCCAAATTCACGGTGGTAAATGTCGCATTCCAAGCATGATTAAAAGTCTTAATGGCCTGAGATACCCAATTTGTAATTTTGAGATTAGATTCCTTATCATCTTCAAGGGTCAATAAGTCGACTTCCTTTCCTGTAATAGTTTTGATTAACTCAGGACTCAACGAAAACAAAAATGCATTTCTAAATTGCTGCTCCTCTGATGAAACCAAAACCTTTAAATCTTTAAGGTAAGCCTCTTTAATCCCCTCATGGATTTTCCATAAATCAGTAGAATGTAAGACGGCAATGGGTGTTTGGGCCCCCCAGTGCATTCTACTAAGATTAACAAATGTTTCATAAAGCACTTCTAAATATGGCATTCTGCCTCGAACGACATGTACTTCTTCAAATGATTTAACAAATTCCATAATGATACCCTCCTTAATTAGCGTTTCTTTTGAGGAGTTTAATCTAACTGATTGAAGTGATTCCAAAATAGACTGATTCTGGGCCTCTAAATCTTTAATCTGCTTATGGTTTCTAGAAAAAGAACTCAACAAGTTCTTTTCCAAGTGAGCATCTTCATTTTTTAAGGTATCCTTAATTTGTTTTAAAGGTAATCCTAAACTTTGAAGTTCCTTAATCCTGCGAATAAGCTCAATGTCTTTTGCTGAGTAAGTTCGATAAGTCCCTTGACGGTTAGGTCTAAGTAAATTGAGAGATTCAAAATGACGAATCATTCTCACACTAACACCTGTCTCGCTTGAAATTTCTCCAATCTTCATTTTAATTTTGCTCCTTAAAGCAATTATCGTCCCTGACATTATGTCAGACTTTAGAGGGAAATTAATTCCACTTAAAAAACATTGATGTGTTCCAGTCAGGGTGAGACACGTCACATTCCTTCTAAATTTTCCATCGCCTATTGCAACAACAATACTGCGATTCATTGTTTTCGCTCATTATTTTATTTAGGTTCCGTCGTTTTAACTTTTTAATAATCAAAGATCTTCTAAATTTCAAAATTCATGCTAATTTTAACCCATTCAGCAGCGGTAGGACCACTTTTTAAAATATCTTGAGCTAATATCCTCTTTAAAATTTTGTTTTATTGCTATTATATCATAGTGTAATGATCATATATTTAGTTCAAGATATTTTAAAAAGTGGTCCTACCGCTGCTGAATATGGGCCTTATGATGAAATGTATTGATGAAGATTTTTTCATGGTATCTCTATCATCTCTATTGTCGATTCCGTTTCTAAACCAAATATCCTTTACTTAGAAGTTGCAAAAAATATATTTGTTTCCGAGAAAATTTAAAATTTATTTTGTACTAAAACAAAGATAGGATAATTTTTGATAAAATGTTCATATTCAAAATTACCAGAAAATCACAACATCTGAATTAATTGGTCTTTTGTAGTAATCACCGTTGTATGCAAACACTGCCAGTTCTTATAGATGATTAAATCAGATTAGAATTATTTTGCTCCCATTAAATATGTATGGTTTGCAATTATTTAAATAATTACTATTTATTTTTTTACAATTTCTAAATAAAAAAATAGTATTAAAAAATAATTAAAGGTCACCCCAAGGGCATCCCCGATATTTATTTTATTGGGAGGTAATTATGAATAACGATATTAAATATTCAATTTCTAAATTTTCAACTGAAACAGGGTTAAGCAAAAAAGCACTTATAATTTATGAAAAAATTGGCATTTTAAATCCATCACGTAATCATAAAAATAATTATAGATATTATAGAAAAGAACACTTGCTCTTAGCTATAAAAATAAACAAACTAAAAGAATTAGGATTTTCTTTAAAAGAAATTAAAAATATTCTTTCATATAACAAATTGAAAACTTATTTAGAAATAAAAAAAAATATAGAGGAACAAAAAGAGAAAATAAATAATAAAATACAATTACTTGAGAATACTAAATCTGAAATCGATAATATTTTATGCTCAGGGAATAACTTTACAAATTCTCAATTAATAAACACAAAAGATAATCAAATTACTGCTATTGATTTATTTTTAAAAATTGCATTAGATGGTAATCAAATTGCTTTTGCTGAAATAATCCCCAATAATGAAGATAAAACATTATTAGATATAAAAAAAAGAATTCCATATGGAATTATAATAGGCGTTGCATATCCGGATAGTAGAAATAATTCCTACAATTATGAAATAGGAAGAAATTTACCTGATAATCTTACCTTAAAAAAGAGCTATAAAATTATTTATATTGGTTCTATTGATATACTAAAAGAAAATGCTCGAAGAGCACAAAGATCGTTAAAATTGCTTA
>JADGAM010000077.1:9173-17780 GCA_015232015.1 Oligoflexia bacterium
TATTCATTCCATGGGCCATATACAAATTTCTTTAGCAGCAGTGACTGATAATTTTAGATTTATATTGTTGATATTAAGAATGGCCCTATGGATTGAATACTGATTGGACTAAAGCCGGGTTGATGGCACGTTCCCTTCTATGGGATTTCAATCATGCCTCGGTTGGTAAAAAAATATAAATAAATGGGAAAAATACAATTGAAGTTTTTCTAAGTTTTAGTTTTATTTCAAAAATTTTTATTTTTTTCACTACTTTCCTTTTAATTAACAACAAAAACATTATTTTTCCCAAATGCAATCTGCTCAGACTTATCCTCATATAAAAACCAAACTGTAATTCAATACCATGCTAACGTTAACTTGAATTCAAAACTCCAGGCAGTAATTGTTTTTCGATCATTATTCCTTTTTTACAAACAGGACAAATATTTAGATCAATACCACTTAATGCTTTAAAATTTTCTTTCCAATCTATTTTTAACTCATCTAATTCAGCTGTTACCTTTTCGGCAATATTATGTAGTTTGCGATAGAGGGGTAACTTTTCTTTTCGAAGTCTATTGCCAAGAAAACCAAAGTGTCTAATTTTAACGAATCTTTTAGGAAGAACGTGCAATAAAAATCGTCTTATAAATTCAGTGCCATCTAAAGTAACTATCTTTTTTTTATTCTTATCAGAATTGTCTCTGCATTTAAAAGAGACTTTTCCATCTTCAATTTTTTCTAATCTGTAATTGGAGATTGCTATTCTGTGAGTATACTGTCCAAGGTAATTGATTACTTGTTCCGGACCTGCAAAAGGTTCTTTAGCGTAAACAACCCAATCATGTTTTGTTGTTATCGCTAATAGTTTTTTAAAGTTGTTTGCTTCCTTTAAATGTTCAACTTGCCCCAAAAATTTCAATTTATTCTCTTTATAAGCAAGTTCTAGATAATTTAAAAATTTGCCTCTAAAAACTACAGACAAAATTTGCACAGGAAGAAGATAATCTTTCTTACATGAAATCCATTCATCTTTTTTTCCGAAACCTCCACCAGGAACAATGAAATGGATATGTGGATGATCTATGAGATTTTGGGCCCAAGTGTGTAGGATGCCAAAAAAACCTATCTCTGCTCCTAAATTTTTGGGATTGGCAGCAACCTCCTTTAGTGTTTTAGAGGACGCTTTAAATAAAATGTTGTAACATACTTCTTTATTCTGAAGAATGAGTGGATTAAGATCATCAGGAATAGTGAATACAACATGGAAATATTGACAGAGAAGAAGATCCTCTTTTCTTTTTTCGATCCACTTTATGCGAGAGAGATACTGGCATTTAGGGCAATGACGATTTCGACAGGAATTGTACTCATTTTTAGTAAAATTACATTCACTACATTCAAGTGAGTGGCCTCCAAGAACTTTAGTTCTGCAATTTTTTATATCTTGCACGACTTTATATTGTTCCTTTGACAATGGATCCATGAGGTGCCCAAATTGATTAAAAATATCTGCAACCTCAATTTTAGGTTTTTCGATGCTATCCACTTTATTTGTCTTGTGGAAATAAATTGTCTAAAGGACTTTTAACATTGATTCTGCTTATATCGGCCACATTGGTGTATCTTGCGGTGGACCTAGTAGACGAGTGTCCAAGTAAATATTGAATGTAACGAAAATTAGTTCCTTTTTCCAGCAAATGGACAGCAAAACTATGTCGATTATGTCGATATCAACATAATAGACATAGTGCTGCCACTATCACTCGTGAGTTGTTTGGAAGCCTCGATTATGTGGCCGCGATGACAGGTCATAAGGACATAAAGATGCTTCAGCACTACGCTACTCTTTCAGCAGATAAATTTCAGATGGAAGCATCAGAAAAACTAGAGGACTTTATGTTGAAAACCAAAAAGAGTGGAGAAGGAAGAGGTCTTTCGTTAGTAGAGAACAGTTGAATCGTATAATAGTAATTGAACCATTTGAAATTACAGAGGGATGTTAGGACGGTGTTAGGACGCACGGTTGTGTGCCGAGTAAAATGTTCGAGATATGTTCGAGTTTGATTTTTGTGCTGGAAAACTTAAGAATTTTAGTGATTTAGATTTGAAATGGTGGAGAATGCGGGTTGTAGGTCCAGAAATTGTTCTCCACTTTTCCAAGGACGCTGTAGAAATTATACCCGCGATTATAAATAGTTATCAGGGGCAACTTCCACTTCATCCTTAATACCATCAGAACACTTTAGACCAACTTCCAGAGCATTCATCTGGAGAACAATCATAAAAACATGGAGAACAAAATTTCTGGCCCAAATTCTCTGATTAGTAACCTACTACATACATAGTAAGCATGTAGTGAAAAAAACGGCAAGGAGATTTTTTATGGGCGAGAAAGAGAAGAACAGGCGTAGTGCCAGAATTATTATGACCAACGAGGCACGAGTGCTAAAACAACTTCGAAAGGATAGCGGTTTGTCCATGCGGGCCGCTGGTCAAAAGATTGGTCTATCCGATAGCTACATTGCTCATCTTGAAAATGGTCGGATTGATATTCCGAGAAAGGCAGAGAAACTTGAGAGGATACTCTCCATCTACGGTGGTATTAAAGTTAAAATTTTTTATGAGCGTGCCCGAAACTTCAAAGAAAAAATTACACTCAAGGATGAGCTTTATGAATTAGTATCGCGGGCCAATGATCATCAAACTACAACTTTGCTTACTATTGCTAAGAGTATTGTTGGCCTTGGTGGAAATAAATAAGTGGCCAGCAATTTACGTTAGAAATATTTTTTATTTTAAGGATTTACTAATATGAAAATGATATTTGAACTACTTTTTAAATTTTGTATGCTTTATGTTATTGGTGTATCTTCATTAAAGTTCTATCAATCTTTGGAAAGAGATTTGGCGATAAAGTTGGTCAAAGGATTACCATCACTAAGTACATTTACTGATAAATTAACAAGGTGATGTACTTAAAGGTTAAAGTGTAAGAGGGAGTGATACAATAAAACTTTTCTTTCCATCAACTAAGTCCAAACTTAAATCACCACTGTGAGAACGAGCAATATTTCTAGCAACTGAAAGGCCTATTCCCTTTCCTTTGCCGACACTTTTAGTAGTAAAATATGGCTCAAAGATTCGTTCACGGATATCTTCATTAATAGGAGTGCCACTGTCTTCAATGATAATTTGCACGTTTTTATCGGTGGTCAAGGTTTTAATCAAAATTGTCTTTATAGGAGTTTGAGCAATAGCATCTTTAGCATTATTTAGAAGATGTAAAATCATCTCCTGCAATTGCAAGTTATCACCTTTTATTATCAATTTCTCGCTATTGGTGTACTCTTTTATCACATTAATATCTTTATCCAATGTTGTTTTGGAAAAGACAGAAATAGTGGCATCCAAAAAATCACAGACCTTAAAATCAATAAAATCTTCCTTCTGGTTTTCTCCAACAAAGGTTAATAACTCTTTTACTACTATATACATCCGTTTAGCACTAACCCTAATTCCCTCGATAGCTTTTTTAAGCGAGTTGTTTTCGTTGATTGGTAAAGTCTTAACATTTTTTTCCACTTCGCCTACATACCCAAGCAAAATGGCCATAGGATTATTCAATTCATGGGCCACACCTCCTGCCAAAGTTCCCATTGCCGCCATTTTAGAGGAGCGATAGAGTTGTTTTTGGATCTCCTCAATCTCTTTGCTCCGTTGTTGAATGATCGTTTCCATTTCTTCAACCTTCATTCGTGCTTTCTGTAGCAGAAACCATTTTTCACATAACGATTTTGCCAATTGAATTATTTCCACTTTATCAAAAGGTTTTTTGATAATTAATACTCTATCAGTTATTCCAATCCTCGCCTCTATATCACTTACTGAATGATCCGAATAAGCGGTACAAATGACCATTTGAATGTCGTTATCATCTTTCAAAACCTTCTCAATAGTTTCTAATCCATCCCATCCTGGAGGCATCCGCATATCTACAAATGCCATATGATAAGGATTGCCACTTTTTTTGGCATCTAAAATTTTTTGATATCCCTCTTGTCCTTGGAATGCTGAATCCACCACATATTTAAAAATCTCAGTACTGTTTTTTTTACTACCGGCCCCCAATATTTGTTGCGCCATAAGATCCAATTCTTTGTCGGATTCACTTACTTCTCCAAAAATGGTTTTGAAATCCTCATGAATTGATTTTTGGTCATCAATTACTAAAATTCTTTTTAAATTTTCATTGTCAGTCATAAAATGGGCCTCCTCCCTATTTTTCACTATTTTTTAAAGTGATTGCTTTTTTTGTAAAGGTAGTTTTATTACAAACTCAGCACCTTTTCCCTCACCATCGCTCATTACATCCAATCTTCCTCCCATCTCTTTGGCAGCATTGGCAGAAGAATGAAGACCAAAACCATGGCCATCTTTTTTCGTAGTAAAACCATGGTTAAATATTCTATTTAAATTTTCATTTGAGATTCCATAACCGTTATCTTTAACTATTATCTTTAAATTTTCTGCATTGGCACTCAAACTATCATCTGGGTTTTTGTCAGTAGTTACATTTGCTATTTCTGTAGCTACTTTAATTTCAATCTTCTTTTCCCCTTCATTGTTTTGTCTTACTGCTTGTCTGGCATTGTTTAAAAGGTTAATTAGAATCTGCAAGAACTTGTGTTGATCAATAAAAATGGGAGTTATAAAAAGTGGTTCGATCTCCTTGTCAATCTGTAAGCTGAGGTCAATTCCATCCTTTTCCATTCCTGGAGCATTTATTTGAATAGCATCGTTAACTACATTGGATAACTTTACAAACTCCTTGCCCTCCTTTACTTTGGCATAACCTTGGTGCATGGAAACTAAGGTTATGGCGTGTTCAATGTGTTTTAGTAAATGGCCAAGTTTCTCCTTTACTTCTTCGTAATCTTTGATAATAGACATGGTTATCTTGTAAATAAATTTCGGAAGCATTCTGCCTTTTGGATCTGCTGTTAAAAATTCATTCAGCTTATCTTTTTGCTCATCCATCATCTCTACGGTTTTTCCGATCATTTGAATCTTTTCGTCACTATTTAGAATCTTACTATGGACACTACTAGTGGTAACATTGATACTATTCATAACATTACCAATATTGTGTAGTACTCCTACTGCAATCTCCGTCATCCCGGCCAGGCGAGCAGACTTAACTAGTTTTTGTCCCATCTCTTCGTTTTCGTTAATCAAAACATACGTTTGGTTAATCGCTTTAATGAGTTCATCAATCTCACGACTAATTTTATTGCCCCAAAAGAGAGACTTGTTTTCATTGGAATCACTTTCTACTTTAACAAATTTTCCTTGTGAGAGCGAAATCGCTGCATCGGTAACTTTTTTAATTGGATCGACAACTACCGATTTAATAAATAAATAAAAAACAAAAGCACCTACTATTAAATTAATAATAATCAATAAAAACACAATACTTTTAATTTTTGATATTGATGACAGCATCTCTGTTTTAGAAGCAAAAGCAACTACCATCCAAGAATAATTTTTTAGCACTGAGTATCCTAAGACGTAATCGCTTCCATTAATTTTGGTATTCAAATTACCTTCTTTATTCTTATAAAAAATATCTACCAGATCATCTAGTCCTTGGTGTTTTTGCAGGCTTTTTACATTAGTATTCTTACTTAGAAGGGTATTAACTTCTATCTGTGGGTGATAAATCACTCTTTTGTCTGCAGTAAAAACTGCTAGATGTCCGGTAGTAAATATTTTTTCTTTCCTAATATCTGCAAGCAATCCACTTATCGATTGATTAAACTCAATAATACCAATTATCTCGTTATTGTTCTCAAGAACTGCAATCATCGACAAACAGTATTCGTTTAAATCCTTGTCAAAAACAGCACCTGCATTTACTAACCCACCCTGATTTTTTTTGATTCCAGCAAGCAAATCTAAAGGATCAATCTTGGAAAAATTGTTTGTGGATTTTCCGTTAATTACCTTTACCTTCTCTTCGCCATCTTTATACACAAATCTAATTTTGTTATTTCCTTTGATCCTATTAGCGAGCTTAAGAAAATAGTCTTCAATCAATTTCTTCTCACCATCAGCTTCCGCCATCAATTGGTAAGAGTGATTTCGATGGTAGGTGGCAACTGAGGGAAGATCACGCAAAGAGGTTAAATCCACCTCCATGTTTTTTAATACCATCTCCAATCGTTCTGAATAGATTTTGGTTAAGGTTAACTCCTTATCCTCGGCCAATTGAATGATTTGTTGACTAGAAAGAGAATAAGAAACATATTCTACAATTGTTAGAGTTGCAATAATCATCAAAATGCATCTTGATAACATTTTAAACATTAGAGTCGATCTGTATCTTTTAAAGAGCCGTATCAACTCCGTTAGTGACGGTAAATGAAAAAGAGAATTCATAAAACACCTAATTAGAATGGTTATTAATATAACTTCGTTTAATAATACTTTACCTTTTCTCGATATTTAGTAGGTATTTTATCCTTAGTAATATTAACAGCCTTTAAATTTAGATGTAAAAAATACTCTTGAGGTTGCTCCACTGCAATTTCCGCGGGATTTTTGGCATCCTTTAAAATTTTATGTGCTTGTCTGGCCACCTGATTTTTGGCCAATAAATAATAGTCAGAAACATAAGACAAAAAACCACCCTTTTTGAACAAACTGGGATCATGAACTATTATTGGAATATTTTTGCTCTTAGTTTTTTCGTAAATTGCATCTACTAAATCACCAATCATCGTATCTGCTGGAATATGAACTGCATCGATTTTAGAAAAATCTTGTTTTTGTAATAAATCCATTACATCAACTTTGCTCACTGGTCGCTCAACTAATAGCTCTATACCATTTAAAATATTTTTACTATCTTTTTGCGCTTTTTCCACAATTTCAATTATGTTTTTTAATCCAGCTTCAGAACTAGGATCTCCCTTTTTGGAAAGTACTAAAACTTTTTTTATGTTAGGAAATATCTCTTTTAAAATTTTTAATTGTTCTCCAGTCACTACTCCAGAGGCCACCCCAGTAAGATTGCATCCTGACGAATCCCAAGAACTGACAATTCCAGCTGCCACTGGATCGGATACTGGAGTAAATACTACGGGGATCTGTTTTTTTTCTTTTGATGTTGCAAGTTTTAGTGCTTTAGTAGTAGGGGTTGCACAACTGAAAATCAAATCCTTATCAGATTTTGCAAAATATTCGGCATACTCAATAATATTTTGAGGAACAGCGTTGGCATTTTTGTATTCGTATTCAATATTTTTTCCCTCAATGTATCCAAGCTCTTTCATTCCCGCCTTAAAACCGTCAACGGCATTATCCAAACTTGCTGAGGTTTGTAATATTCCTACTTTATAAACTTTTGAAGCAGCGTCTGCTTGTGCTATTCCCACAACGAGAAAAAGCAAAAAACAGAAGATAACTTTATAATTTTGGAAAGTTAAAAAATTAAATTTTTTCATTAGTACCCCTCGGTTCTATGCTAAGGCATAGCAAATTATAGTTATAACTGGACCATATATATATATTATAAACACCATACAGATATCTCCAATACGTATTCAATTATAATGTTTGTCCTTGATTTACACAATCAGGTAAAGACGTATAAATTTTACAGATTTGGTTTTGTAGGTGGACTTGGCGGGTAACTTTCTTCGAATCGTGACATAAAAAAGTACTTTCTTGAATGGTATAGTTTTTAAGATAATAATTCCGGGCCAAATCTCTCAAATTGCAAATTCCTTTTTTGTATAGAACCCAAATACTTTTAAAACTTCTTCTCTGTTATCTTTAAAATACAGTAATAACTCATTAACTTTATCAATTATACTTTGGAATGACGGAAAATATTTTAAGTGTATGCCCTTTGTTTTTAGTTTCTTCCATAAAATTTCAATGGGATTATAATCTGGAGAATAAGATGGCATTTGATAAACTTTGAGCTTTTTTTTGTTTTGCTCAAAGAAATCTTTCATAATTGCAGAAGTATGATATCTGGCACCGTCTTGAATCAGAATGACAAATTTTTTTGTCTTCATCAATATACTTTTGATGAATTCGATGTACGAATTAGAATTAAATTTTCCATCTATTCCTTTGCTGAACATTTTTCCACTAAAATAATCAATGGCACCAAAAACTTTGTATGCTCTACGAGTTCCGCAAGTTTTGATTTCAGGTTGATGCCCTTTAAGAGACCATGTTCTTGATAAAGAACCCCATTGAGGAAAACTTGCTTCATCCCCAAATAAAATCATTGCATTATTATTTTGAGCTAAAGAGAGTACTTCTGGCCAAGTATTTCTTAACCAATTATCTCTGGCATCTTGATCAGCTTTAGCAGCAACAAATTTTGCCTTTTGAAAAGAGAATCCAATGTTTTTTAAAAAAGCTGAAATATATTCAACAGAATATAAAACATCAAATTCGTTTCTTATTACCTCTTTTAGGCTTTGTTGCACGAATCGATTTTTTGAAAATGATCTCCCTAAAAAACTAAATTTTGAAAAATTAAATTCTTATTGTTTCAGGCATTCCTAGTTTAGACATGATGTTTAGTATTTTGCAACCAATGGC
>JADGAM010000078.1:0-12980 GCA_015232015.1 Oligoflexia bacterium
CTGATCCTAAACACCATCAATTAAGGATCTCTCTCTTTGATAAAAAAGCATCCATCCCCACTAATGAGTTTTTAGAGATAATGACGGAGCTAAAAAATATAGACAATATCTTAAGACAAAATTAACTTGATCTACCACTCTAACGTTCCATATTGGCAATACTAAATCATCAAGTTGAAGTAATTTTAAAAAATAAATTTAATTCCAATCATATTAAAATTAAAGAAAGCTAAGTGCCACACCTATCCTGCCACAGGGGGGTTATCGGTCAAAAGATTTTGTATATTGTGAGCAGTTATTATTCCTCCATTTTTATTTTCTTGTAATTTATCTACAGAAAAGCTACAAAAAGGTCAAAGTCGACTGGTAATTATAGAGGGACAATATCGCTTGGTATGTACACCCTGATAAAGATCCAAAAAATTGTATTAAAAATAAGCAGTAATAAAAATATTTGTCATATTTAACATTTTGTTCATCATTAAATGCTTAAGAAGGATAATAAGTATGTTCATAAATATTTTATTAAATATCTAGAAAATCAAATAATTACATTAGCTATAATAAAAGTTGTTGTGATTTAAATTATCAACTTAATAATCAAATATTGCTTTTCTTTTTTTGGCATGTATCTTGCTTTATTTATATAAATCAGATGTAAAAAATTAATAAATTAGGAAAATTTCATTTTCTCGTTTTTCAGTGATTGGCCTTAAGATCTTAAGATATTGAGTAGACCCATTGCGGTTATCACTATTTTATAAAAATGGTTTACCTTTCAGTAATAAATTAAAGGAGAATAGATTGTTATGAACATTAGTAGAACAAAAAATTTATTGGCATTAGTTTTAATTCTATTAAGCCGATCAACATTACTGTTTGCAAACTCTGATTATGATTTATGCAAAGATATTTTGAGAGACGGAGTTCGAGATAAATTAGCTAGCGACTATTCACAAGAATCAAAGGTTGCTAAACATAATCAATTTTGCTCAATTGTCAAATCATCAAACTTAAATAAATCAAATTTTGAAACCTTTGCAAGTAATTACGCAAAACAAGTCCAGACAACTTCAGGTGGTTCAGGTGGTGGTGGAACTATTGGATATGGGCCATTCAATTTTGGTGGCGATTACTCTTCTTCAAATTCTAGTAGTTCACTTAGTGAAGCAGATAGGAAGAATTTGCTCATAGCTAACGCAGCATCCATTTTAAATTATGCATCTGAAAATTGTGGAACGTCCAGTGTCGATGAATCGCTTGCACTCGAATCTAATCAACTATCCCTTGTTGCAAACAAAGATGTTGTTAGTGCATGGAAAGAATGCATGCTAAAACAATCCGGCTTTGTAGCCTATCTTGAAAAATCAGCGAGTAATGAATATGACTTGTTTGTTACTTGGAAAGCTCAATATGATATTTTTATAAACAAAATGTTTCTCAGATATCAGCTAGATAAAATTGCCACAAATTATCCCTATGAAAGTGAGGGAAATAAGTATGCTAAGACAGTAAATATTTGTGATTATGATAAGTTTAACTTCAAAAGCAACGATACTTATTTTTTTCCTATAACACATGTAGATCCAACCAAGGATGCTTTAGTTAGAGTATACATGCAGACTAATACTGGAAATAATCAAGCAATTTCAATTTTAATTCCTAAACAAACACTACCTCCTGTACCAGCTAATCTGCTAGTGCCTTACAAATGCCCCGCGGACAACCTAATAGATATTTCTAATTTATGGTCTAGTGACCAATGGCGTCCTATATTAAATAAAAACTCAACACTCATAGGCGTTGCTGGGTTGATTCAAAATACATATTCGATAAAAGGAAATCCTAATTGTAGTGCAACCATTGCTGGAGAAAGAAACTTCAACAATGGTAATTTTGAGTGTTCTGGTTTTGATAACCTATCTGTCACTGCCAGCATGAAAAAAGTGGATAAAGCCAATATCAGTGCAAAGCAAATTTCTTCCATAAGCGGTAATATTGAAGCAAATGATTTGACCATAGATAATAAATAGGGCTAACACACAGATATTAAACTGAAATAACATAGTATCCATAAGGTGTGAATTCGCACTCTAACTCTTCACCCAGGACAATTAAAAAAGATCCTCTTTTTAAAATGTAAGATTTCTTCTTTTAACGATTTTTTGAAATTTAAAATAGTTAGTATCTATCCATTAGGAATAGTAAAATTGCTCTATTAAGGATGATTGCGGTTTTATTTTTGGCATTTTACTTTTCCTTACGCATTTAGCTTCTTTGCCAAGGTTTCATTGATGCTACAAAAAATTGTGGATTATTAAACACCGATTTTTATAGAAGTCTAATTGGGTTAACTTTTTAACCATCGTATTTTCCAATAATTCGCAAATCCAAGAATAAAAACCAAAAAGGCAGTAACTATCTGATAGGTAAGCTCCCACTTTGAGTGGGAAGACTTTCAAGGCTTGGTCTGTAGATTTAGTTTATGATATTGCCTCCAATGGGCCTGGCAGCTCAAAGGAGACAACAACAATGTCCACTTATGAAAGTTTATGTCATTCAAAATGGGATTGTACTTACCATGTAGTATTTATTCCCAAAGGACGCAAGAAAGATTTGTATGGAAAAATTAGAAAATTTTTAGGTCCCGTTTTCCATGAATTAGCAAAACAACGGGAAAGCACAATTGTAAAGGGGAATATGGTTCAGGATCACGTCCATGTCTTGATTAGAATTCCTCCAAAATATTCAGTTGCGGAAGTGATTGGATATATCAAAGGAAAAAGTGCTATCGCAGTCGCTCGTCAATTTGGAGGAAGAAAAAGAAATTTTAATGGGGAAAAATTGTGGGCGAGAGGGTATGCAGTATCCACTGTTGGATTTGAGGCATCTCAAATCAAGCAATATATTGCGAATCAATCTCAACTGGATGGCGAAGGTGAAAATGAGGACGGTGATTTTTAATTCCCGGCATGGCCGGTAAATATTAACTGATGGCGTGCCCTTGGGGCCGCTCACAGCTGCCAAGCCCCCCGCTCGTCGGGGGCGTTATGACTGTTTTAAAAATCTTTCCAATGTTGATATAGACATTTTCTGAAGCAAATATTTGATATGTCCATCAACACTCTTTTCACTATAGTAAGGAAGCCAATCCTTAAATGCTTCTTTCATGCGTTTAGATGATATCCTTTCCATCGAATGCTAAGCAACCTTTCAAAAATAACGTTACAGTGTTCAGAGGTAAAACAGGGCAAAAGTGTAACTCTAATTATGAAGGGTTGCTTAGAGATACTCAACATGAGGTAAAAGCAAATCGCTTGGATATTGAGTTTTTGTACCACTTGATCCTTTGCGATTATTGATAAATAGTTTACCATTATTGAGTGCTCTAGTTATAGATTTGCGATGAAATCCAGTTACTAAAACAACGTGATCAAGTAATTTGGATTTTTCTTTTTTATTAGAGTTTAAATAAATCCTGGATAGAGCTTCCAAGTATTCTATTATTGATTGGTAACTCATATCTTCCTTCCTTGGATGAGATAAGAACTTAAATTTGATAGTTTTTTCTAATTTTATTCAGGAAGGAGGTAATGAGGCAACCAGCTTAAACCTCATAATCAAATCACTCAACTTTTTTAATTTCGGTAACAGGTATTCTGAGGCAATTCGAATAACCTAAAAAAAATAATTCTGCTTAAGTTCAAGGCATGTTGTGTCGAAAAAACAATTGCTGTTTTTTAGTGTATCAAATATTTAAAAGGAAATTCAAATTGAGTATTAATGATAATGATTTTCTCTTGGGATTAAGAGAGAGTTTTATTCAAGAAGTACATGATCTATTGTTGATGATAAGTGATATTTTATTAGATATGGAAAAGGGTGATCCTGATAAAAAACATCTCGAAAAAATAATCAGATTTTTTCATAATATCAAAGGAAGTGCTTCTGCCGTTGACTTTCCACATTTAGCAACTTTTTGTCATAAAGTAGAAGATTTGTTGGTTGCTATTAGAATTGGCAATTTACCAATGTGTCCAGAGATTATGGATTTGCTATTTAAATCAACAGATGAATTGAAAAATATTTTAAATAAACTAAATAGTAATCATGATTTTATTCCAGACTTTGGAAATTTTGAGATTCAAATTACAGATATAATACATAAAAATCAGGCGACTCTACCGCAAGCAAAAAAAGATAGTGAAACAAAAATAATAAATGAGGAAAATATTTCTAACAAAAATTTAATGGTAATGGCCGATACAGAAGAGGAGAAAGTAGTGGCCATTTGTGAAAATATTGCGGAAGAATTAGTTTTTGTCGATATAAATAACAAAAAATCATTGTTGATGATTAGTGAACCACTAAGTGATTTGGCACAGGAATTAACAGAAAAGAATCCAAAACTTTCAGAGCATGTAAGAAAATTACAAGAGGATTTAGTTTCTTTCATCATGACAGATAAAGTGGAAGAGCATTATTATAATTGGTACAAGGAGATAACTAGAATAATTGATACCTTTAGAAGTCCCGTGAGAACAATTAAAATAAATGAAAATATCACAGATGTAATTTCTGAAATGAGACCAGAGGAAGAAGATACTGCAATAGTTTTTGAAGTTGATCAGAAATTACTGGATGATTTTTTAGCTGATGCAAGTGAGCAGTTAGAGTTAGTCGATTCTAATTTAATTATTTTAGAAAATTTTCCTGATAATTTTGAAGCATTAGATTCTGTTTTTAGATGTTATCATACTATAAAGAGTTCTTCTGCTATTTTACAATTTCATGAGATTGAAAAGTTATCACATAAAATGGAAAATTTGTTAACGCTTTTACGTGATGGGAAAATAAAATTTCAGGGTGAGGTTGAGCAATTAACACTTGAATGTTTTAACCTTCTTAAAAAAAGAGTAGATGAAATTAAACGAGGGCAGGTTGTTTCAAGCAAGGAAATAAAAAAAGAATTTAAGAAGATAATGTTTAGAATTGATGAGCATCAGAGTGATGGGAGTGTTAAAAAGGCGCAAGAGATTCATAATATCAATGAAAATGATGGGGTAGGTACTAAGTCAGAGGAGGAAGCTGGTGAAGTAGTTAAGGAAAATAATATAAATACCAGCTCTACGCCAATTGATAATATGATAAAAGTGAGTATTGAGCGATTGGATAGATTGATTGATACAATCGGTGAATTAGTTATTGCTGAATCTATGGTATCACAGAGTCCAGATTTAAACAGCATACTTGCCGATTCAACAATTTTTAAACATCTAGGTCATTTGAATAAAATTACTCGCAGTCTTCAAGAAATTGGAATGTCACTGCGAATGGTTCCTTTGAAACAAACATTTAAAAAATTAATTAGAATTATTAGAGATGTTTCAAAAGGATTAAATAAAGAAGTTAATTATCTAACTTTTGGAGAGGAAACAGAAGTAGATAAAACTGTAGTTGATAAAATAAATGATCCCTTAGTACATATGGTAAGAAATTCTTTAGATCATGGGATTGAATGTAATACAGAAGAGAGATTGCGATTAGGAAAAGCAACTGCAGGTCAGTTAGAGATACGTGCCTGCCATAAAGGAGGAAATATTTGGATTGAGATTAAAGATGATGGTCGTGGGCTTGATAAGGATAAGATTGTAAAAAAAGCAATTGAAAAAAAATTAATAAAACCAGGTCAAATTTTATCTGAAAAGGATATATTTGCTTTAATCTTCAAACCAGGCTTTTCCACTGCTGAGAAAGTAACGGGTATTTCTGGCAGAGGTGTAGGGATGGATGTCGTTAGAAGAAATATCGAAGAATTGCATGGTCACATAGATATTGAAAGTGAAAAAGGAAAAGGAACCACCTTTAAAATCAGAATCCCCAATACGCTCGCAATTATAGAGGGAATGGTAATAATTGTTGATAAAGAAAGATATATTATTCCTACCCAATATATTGATAGGGCCATAAAAATCAATAGCTCTCAAATAAGTCGGCCTTTTAATAGAGGAAATGAAATGGTTATTCTAGATAATGAAAATTTACCTCTTTTTAAGTTGGGCGGTTTTTACAATGTTAATAATCCGATGAAAAGTGTTGATGATGGAATTGTTTTGATTTTAGATGATAGTGGTAAAAGAATCGCTTTGCTTGTTGATCAAATATTAAAAAAACAACAATTTGTTATCAAACAATTAAATTCCATGGTTAATCGAGTACCGGGTATTTCGGGAGGAACAATCATGTCTGATGGCAAGGTTGGACTTATACTTGATGCTGCTCCTTTAATTCAGGGATTTGTCAGTGAAATGGATAATAATAACAATAATAAACATAACAGTAATATAAAGAATGAAATAACCGTTCACAAATAGATGGTAACTAAAAGGAATAGGAGGAATAAAATGACTGATGTTGATTTATCAAACAAACCCGGTGGTTCTCATATAAGGGCACAAGCAGGGAAATATTTAACATTTAGATTAGCAGAAGAAGAATATGGCCTAGAGATTTTAAAAGTACAAGAGATAATAGGATTGATGGCCGTAACCAGAGTTCCTAAAATGCCCAAATATGTCAGAGGAATAATAAATTTAAGAGGTAAATTAATTCCTGTTATTGATATGAGGGAAAAGTTTTTGTTACCAGATGTTGAAGATACTGAAAAAACTTGTGTGATTGTAGTTCAAACTCAAACTAAAGAAGAAAAATTAATAATGGGAATAATTGTGGATACAGTATCTGAAGTATTAAATATAGGTCAAAATGAATTGGAACCGCCTCCATCAATTGGTTCAAAATTAGATACCGAATATATGTTGGGAATAGGAAAGGTTCATAACCGTGTAGTTATCTTGCTGGATATAGATAATGTTCTTTGCGAGACAGAATTACATTTGGTTTCCAACATTGGCGACAAAAATGTTGGCGACAAAAATGTCAATGACAGAAAAAATAATGAATTATTGGAAGAAACAAACAAAAATGAAAAAAAAGTAGTTAATGGATAGATAGATTAAACGAATAGATTAAACAAATAGATTAATTAAATTGAATTAAATTAAAAGGAAGGTAAGTATGTTTCAAAATTTAAAATTAGCGCAAAAGGTAACGCTGGGTTTTACATTAGTTGGTATTTTAGTATTAGCAATGACAATCTATAATATTATAATGTTTTATTTTTTAGATGAGTCTGACACTATTCTTTATGAAAAAAATACTGTTCCCTTAGGAATACTAGGAGAAGCTGAAGGCGATTTTCTTAGAATGGCCGGAAACTTACGAGATGTAATATTATCTAAAAATAATAAACAGGAGTTTCTAAATCGTATTAAGGATCGAAGCAAGACCCTTGATGAGTCAATAGAAAAGCTTAGCAATGTTTATGTTGCCGAAGAGTTAAAGAAAGGAACGGTCAAATTAAGGGAAACACTTAAGGAATATGGTCGAGAAAAAGATAAGTTGATAGACTTAGTATTGCAGGGAAAAAACGAAGAGGCCACTAATCATTATTTTGGAAATATGGATAAATTGAGAACTAACGTTCAAGAGGACTTTGATTTTTTACAAACCAATACTAAGGATAGAGCTAAAAAACGTACAGATGAAAATTCAGCAGCAGCAAATCAGACAGAGAAGGTATCAATGATTATTGCTGTAATTATTTTAGGATTTATGACTGTACTTGGAATATTTATAGCTAAAAATATTTCCTCAATAATAACATATTTAATTGATGAGACTAGAAGATTAAAAGAGGCATGTTTAAATGGTCAATTAAAAACTAGAGGTAACACAGAAAAAACAAATTTTGAGTTTAGAGGTATCGTAGAAGGAATTAATGAAATGTTAGAGGCATTAATTAAACCATTAAATGTTACTGCAGAATGTATTGATAAAATTTCCAAAGGAGATATCCCTCCTAAAATTACAGATAAATATAATGGTGATTTTAATGATATAAAAGACAGTTTAAATAGATGTATCGATACTTTAAATACATTGATCGCTGAAATGAATAATATGAGTAAAGAACATGATGCTGGCGATATTGATGTAGTAATCGCAGAAAATAAATTTGAGAATTCCTATAAAGCTATGGCCAGTGGAATAAACAAAATGGTCAATGGTCACCTTGTTGTTAAGAAAAAAGCAATGGCATGTATAGCAGAATTTGGAAAAGGAAATTTTGATGCTCCTCTTGAAAAATTTCCAGGAAAAAAAGTATTTATTAATGATACAATTGAGGCAGTAAGAAAGAATTTAAAAGAATTTGCAAGTGATTTAAATGAACTTATCCAAGCAAGTAAAGATGGAAGATTAAGTAGTCGTGCTGAAGCAACAAAATTTGTAGGTGATTGGCAAAAGATGGTGAAAGGAGTTAATGAATTGCTTGATACAATATTATTACCAATAGAGGAAGCAGCAAATGTATTAGAAAAATTAAGTCAAAAAGATATGACTGCACAGGTGGCAGGTGATTATAAAGGCGATCATGCAAAAATTAAAAATAATTTAAATAGCGCTGCCGGGAATTTAAGGGACACATTAATTCAGGTAGCAGAATCTGTAGAACAAGTGACTTCTGCAAGTTTGCAAATATCAAGTGGTAGCCAATCATTAGCACAAGGTGCGAATGAACAAGCAAGTTCTTTAGAGGAAGTTTCTAGCTCTATTCAAGAGATGACTTCAATGATTAAACAAAACGTTGAAAGTTCAAATCAAGCAAATATTTTAGCAAATACCGCTCAAAAGGATGCGCTTAAAGGAAATCAATCAATGCAAATTATGATGGATGCTATGACTAAGATCAAAGCATCTGCTGATCAGACAGCAAAAATAATTAAAACTATTAATGAGATTGCATTCCAAACCAACTTGCTTGCATTAAATGCTGCTGTTGAGGCGGCCCGTGCTGGTGAAGCTGGTAAGGGATTTGCTGTTGTTGCCGAAGAGGTAAGAAATCTTGCTCAACGAAGTGCTGAGGCCGCAAGAAATACCGCCTCTTTAATAGAAGAATCTCAAAAAAATGCTGATAATGGAGTAAATATTTCTTCTCAGGTTTCAGATGTATTAAAACAAATTGTTGATGGAGCACAAAAGGTTGCACAACTTATCGCAGAAGTCACTGCTGCTACAAATGAGCAATTTAAGGGTATTGAACAAATTAATGGCGCCGTAAATGAAATGAATAAAGTAACTCAACAAAATGCTTCGCTTTCTGAAGAATCTGCAAGTGCTGCTGAAGAGTTAAATGGTCAATCAGAAGAGCTTGCAAAGATGGTAAGTGTCTTTGAATTAGGACACGCAAGAAAAGCTTCACTAGGAATCAATAAAAACATTAAACATAATAGTGAGAAAAAAGTTGCAAATTATCATGGAACGACACCAGAATATAATCATACAGGTAATAGTAGTAACAGAGGTGGTAATGAAATGGCAAAAATTCATGATATTAATAGTGCAAAGAAAAGAAAAGCAGAAAGGCCAGAAGAGGTTATTCCTTTAAATGACGATGAACTAAAACAATTTTAATATGATAATATTTTAAGAAGAATTGTTATAATTATGGATAGTAAAACATTTGCTCGTTTTCAAAATCTAGTATATCAGAGAAGCGGAATCAGTTTGAATGAGGGAAAAGAGACGCTAGTTCAATCGAGAATAGGGAAGCGTATGCGTCTGTTGGGAATAAATGAAAGTGGTGAGTATTTAAAATATTTAGAAGATGATGAAAGTGGCGAAGAACTGATATACTTTTTAAATGCGATCTCAACAAATGTTACTCGCTTTTTTCGTGAAGACGAGCATTTCATTTTTTTAAAAAAATATTTGATGAATCTTGCGGAAGATGGGCAGACTAAGTTTAGAATGTGGTCTGCTGCTTCTTCTACTGGTGAAGAACCATACAGTATGATTATGTCAGCGGCCAGTGTTTTAAATTTAAAAATATTTGACTTTAAAATTCTGGCCACTGATATATCTACGCGAGTTTTGGAGGTGGCCCAAAAAGGCCAATATTCCAAAGAATATTTAAGAGATATTCCTGTGAATATGCAAGGTTCTAATTATCTCTCACTTGCAAAAGATAATTATAACGAATTTGTTATTAATGAAAATCTAAAACGTCATATTGTTTTTAGCAGATTAAATCTGTCTGCTCCTCCATTTCCTATGAAAGGTCCATTTGATATGGTGTTTTGTAGGAATGTAATGATATATTTTGACAATCATATTCGTACAAAATTATTGAATGAAATATGCAGACTATTACAAGGTGGAGGTTATTTAATGGTGGGGCATTCAGAATCATTGAGTGGACTTAATATTCCGTTAGAGATGGTAAGTCCATCAATATATAGAAGGCCAACTTAAAAGCGGTAAAATTTAAGTTTTATGTTTTATATTGAGGAAGAATAACAATATGAGAGGATAAATTTAAATGAATGGTGGTAATGATAATTCGGTAATTATCGGTATTTCAGATTGTGTGGTAACTAATAATAAGGATATTACTTTGGTAACTTATTCATTGGGATCTTGTATCGGAGTTACCTTTTATGATCCTATCAATGTAATTGGTGGGATGATTCATTGTATGTTGCCTTTATCTAGTAATGATCCAGCTAAGGCGCAAAAAAGTCCTTTTATGTATGTCGATACAGGTATTGTGTTGATGTTAAAAAGCATGTTTGAGATGGGCGCGGTTAAAAAGAATTTAATTTGTAAAGTTGCGGGGAGTGGAACCCCTTTGGATGATAATGGGGTTTTTCGAATAGGAGAAAGAAATTATGCTCTTTTAAGAAAAATACTTTGGAAAAATGATATCTTGATCAAAGGGGAATTAATTGGAGGACGTAGCGCGAAGACCATGTTTTTATATATGAATAATGGAATAACCATTGTCCGTACTGATAATAAAATCATGAATGAGATTTAAAAAAAGTTATTGGAAAAGAAATTAAAGAGAGGAATAAAGAGTGAAAATATTAATTGTTGATGATTCAAGAGTAGGAAGAAATTACGTAGCAAAAATATTGCTAACTTCAGGAAGCATCCAAGAAAATGATATCTCTTCTGTGGGGAAAGGTAGTGATGCCATAGAATTACTTCAGCATAATAATATTGATTTAATGTTTTTGGATATCAACATGCCTGGGATAAGTGGCATAGGTGTCTTGGAAAAATTAAATGAGATGGGAATTTTACAAAAAATCCAAGTAGTAATAACATCATCTCTTAATGATAAAGAAAGGCTGGATAAGATTAATTCTTTTGGAATAAAGCATATTTTAAGAAAACCATTTACTCCTGAGATGTTAAATAGAGTATATGAAATAATGAAAGGATTATGTCAAAAATAATGATGGAGAATTAAGATGGAACTTGCAAGTCCTAAAAATTTAAATGAGATTGTAAAAGAATCGTTATGGAAGATTTTAGAGCAACATGCCTTTTTATTTTTAGATCCACTTCCAGAAGATGATATTATGTCTTATTTGAAGCAATTGAAGGTTGAAGGAAATTTTCAAGATAAAGATTATTTATGTGTAAAGATGAACTTTGAGTGTAATAATAGAGAAGGAAGTTTTTTCTTGTATATGAGCGCTGATAGTGCCATTGAAATTGAAACAAATTTACTAGGTAATGATATCGATCAAATTGATCTTGTTCAATGTATTCGGGAAGGAGATGGTGCTAAAGAGATTTTAAACATAATGGGTGCGAATATATTGACGGAAATTTATGGTGAGGAACCAAAGCGAAATTTAAGTATTCCTGAAAGTATAGAAGTTAATTTTACTGAAGTGATTAAGCAAATACAAGATTATAAGAAAAATTCTCAAAAGGACACAGAAAAATTTTTAACGGTCATGCTTACAAATCAATTTCCAATTATTTTACAACTAATTTTTTATAGATAATATTGCTAATGTGGATTTAATTAATATGCCTAAGTTACTTTTTGAATTAAATAAAAAAATCAAGGTACTAATTGTCGATGATTCGGCAGTAGTGAGCGAAATATTTTCTCGTGTGCTTTCAAATGATCCCGAAATTGAAGTAGTGGGAACTGCTAATGATCCATATATGGCCAGAGATAAAATTGTGGAACTTTCACCAGACGTAATTACTCTAGATGTAGAAATGCCCAGAATGGATGGGATAACTTTTTTAAAACGATTAATGGAGTTTAAACCATTACCGATCATCATTGTTTCTTCGCTCACTCCGGAGGGTGGTGAGCTGGCACTTGAGGCAATGGATGCCGGAGCGGTTGAAGTGATGAGCAAACCAGGTGCCTCCTATACAGTTGGAGATATTGGTTTAGAGTTGGTACAAAAAGTAAAAGCGGCCTCAAAAGTGATTGTTTCTAAACGAGTTAATAGTGATAAAGAAAAAAATAATTTAGGAGTAAGATCAAAGAAAAAAGCATCTAGTAGTGGTAGTGCTGCTAAGAATACTACTACTAATTCCAAAGCGATGTCGCGAACTACGAACCAAATCGTTGCGGTTGGAGCATCTACTGGAGGTGTTCAGGCATTAGAAAAATTTTTATTAGAGATGCCTGCACTTTCACCTGGAATATTAATTGTTCAACATATGCCAGAACATTTTACTACATCATTTGCAAATCGTCTTAATGATATATGCGAAGTAGAGGTTATGGAGGCCAAAGACGGAGATATAGTAAGTCCAGGTCGTGTATTGATTGCTCCAGGAAATCATCATATGCTATTAAATCGCTCAGGTAGTGTGTATTATGTTCAAATCAAAGAGGGGCCGATGGTATCTGGTCATCGTCCATCAGTTGATGTTTTGTTTAAATCAGTTGCTCAATATGCTGGGAAAAACGCTATAGGTGTTATCTTGACAGGAATGGGAGCTGATGGAGCTAAAGGCCTTAAAGAGATGCATGATAATGGAGCAAAAACAATTGCTCAAGATGAAGCATCATCAGTGGTATTTGGTATGCCCAA
>JADGAM010000078.1:13118-14071 GCA_015232015.1 Oligoflexia bacterium
ATTGTTTAGGTTATTTGAACTCTTGGAGATTATTTATGAAACCATCAGATAAAAGGTACCATCAATTTTTGTCAAATGATATATGTATCTTAATAGTAGATGATGAAGAAAGCATTGTTGAAATTGTCAAAAGAAAACTTATACGTGAGGAAATATTTAACGAAGAAAATATTTTATATGCAAATGATGGTAGAAATGCTTTGAAAATATTTGAAGAAAAAAAACCACAGTTGGTTTTTACTGACTTAAGAATGCCTGAAATGAATGGTTCAATGATGATTGAGAAGATTCGTTCTATTTGTAGTGAAACAGAAATTATTGTAGCAACTGGTTACGCTGATCTTGAATCAACAGTTTCGCTCTTTAAATGGAATGTATCTGATTTCATACAAAAACCATTTGATTTTGATCATGTTATTTCATTGATAGATAAAATAAAGAATAGAATTTTGATAAAATGTCAAAACGAAAAATTAAAAAAAAGAATAATCCAGAATGAAAAGTATTCGGCAATTGGTTTATTGGCCTCAGGAATAGCTCATGAAATTAACAATCCAAATGCTTTTATTAGAGGAAACGCAGAAGTAATTGGAAAATATTTACAAAAGATTTGTGAAATCATAGGACCACAAGAAACACCTAATTTACAGAGTAATTATTCAAAAATAATTGATTATATAGATAATATGAAAGAATCAATTAAGAGCATTTCAAATGGCTCGGTAAGGATTGAAAAAATAACATCTGGATTGTTAACCTACAGTAAAAAATCGGCCTCTATGTTAAAAGGTAAAGTGCATATAAACAAAGTTGTAGAGGATGCATTGTCATTGATATCATATAGAACTAAAAAACATACATTACATAAAAATGTTTGTAAAAATGATGTTTATATAGAAGGAAGTGCTGGTGATCTTTTACAGCTAGTTATCAATCTTATTAACAATGCAGTT
>JADGAM010000078.1:14101-17611 GCA_015232015.1 Oligoflexia bacterium
AAGACCCGCAAAGTTAATGAGAAGTTGGATTTGGATAAACCAGAATATAATGGGATCATTCAAGTCAATGTTGAGTGTAAAGAAGAGGCATCAGTAAAATATGTAGTTATAGAAATAAGTGATAATGGAGTGGGAATAGCTAAAAATATTATGGATAAGATTTATGATCCATTTTATACAACAAAACCTACTGGACAAAAGACAGGATTAGGATTGTCTATTTCAAAAGGTATTGTGGAACAATTTAGAGGAAGCATAGAGTGTTTTTCAGATCCTAATATTCAAAAGGATGGGGACATAGTAACAACTTTTAAGATTAAATTTATTACCATCAATTAAATTAAAGGTTTGATGAAATAGGAGAGATGAAAATGATACATAATTATAAAATATTAGTCGTTGATGATGAATTAGATATTACCTCGATGCTTAAAAGGTATTTAGAATTAGAAGATTTTAAAGTTGATGTTTGCAATGATCCTGTCCAAGCGTTGGAGTTAATAAAACAAAAAAATTATAAAATCCTTATTACAGATTTGATGATGCCAAATATGTCTGGAATTGAGCTAATTAAAGAAGCAAAGCTCTTCAATGGTTTGATTCAGGTGGTGGTCATCACAGGGTATGTTACTTCAGAAAATATTATTTTAGCGTTCAAGCATGGTGCAAATAATTGTATTTTTAAGCCATTTAAAAATATGGAAATGATCAAGCAAGAAATTGAACAGGCCATAAATAAATTAGAAAGAATATTCCAAGTGTTAAATGAAAAATTGAAATTACAAAGAGATTAAACTATGTCATCAAATGAAATAAATCAAGATTTGGATAAAGATGTATTAAAAGAATTTGTAGCGGAGTCTATCAGTAACTTAGATAATGCTGTTGAAGGCCTATTAGAATTAGAAAATGATCATCAAAATCAAAAAGCTCTAAATGCAGTTTTTAGAATAATGCATTCAATAAAAGGTAGTTCTGCATTTTTCGATTTATTGCAGGTTAAAAGTTTGTCTCATAAAATTGAAACAACATTATCTCATATCAAAGATAATAAGGGATTTGAAAGTAATGATTTGATCACTATTCTTTTAAAGGGCATTGATCTTTTAAGGGAGTTATTGGAATTTTCGATCAATTATCCTGGGAATTTAGATAACTATCAACAAAATGAAGTTCAAAACATTAAACATAAATTTATTGATTATCTCGCTTATCTTGATGAGATTACTGCAGTAAAATTTATATCTGTTGAAGATGAGGCAATGGATATTATCCAATATTTAAAAAAAATAATATATACTCAAGATAAAAATAATGAGTGTATATCTTCTGAGTGTAATGATTTTCATAAAAGGATTTTTAAATTCATAAAAAGATTTTTAGGAGAACATGATTCTAATTTACTTAAACAATTGGAAGAAAAATCATTAAGTGAAAGCACTACCCATGAAGTTGAAGAAGATCTGATTAAACAAAAAGATAAAGATATTAAGTTGGCCATACCAGAAATGGTCAGCACAAAAGATAACAAAAAAAATAATGAAAATGAAAAAGAAAATGAAAAAGAAAATGAAAAAGAAAATGTAGTTAAAAAAACCATGAGAGTTGATGAAGAAACAGTTGATGGATTTATGGTGTATACTGGAGAATTAATCAGCGCTTCAGAGATGTTTGGATATTTACAATCCAAGCTTGATCTCGAAAATGTTAATGCCACAATTAAACAAGAATTTAGGAATGCGATACAGGCATTTCATGCCCTTTCTCAAAATTTGCAAAAGAGTTTAATGGAAGTGCGAAAAGTACCGCTCAAAAATATGTTTTCGAAGTATAATCGTTTGGCACGGGATTTATCAAATAATTTGCAAAAGAATGTGGCATTAAAGGTAGAAGGCGAACATTTAAAGGTAGATAAAAGCATTATTGAATTGATAGAAGATCCCATGGTACACATAATTAGAAATTCAATTGATCATGGGATTGAAACACCACTGGTTAGAAAAAATAATGGCAAAGATGAAAAGGGTACTTTGAAAATTTCCATTACTCAGGATGAATCATATCTTTATATTGATGTATCTGATGATGGCAGAGGTATTGATCCTGAAGTTATAAAAAGATCAGCAATTTCAAAAGGTGTTATTAGTGAAAGTGAGGCGCTGAAATTAACCAGTAAGCAATTGATTCATCTGATTTTTACACCGGGATTTTCTAGTAGAAATGATGTGAGTGAAATTTCTGGTCGTGGGGTTGGAATGGATGTTGTTTTAACAAATATAAAAATGATAAATGGTTTTGTTGAAGTTGATTCAGTTGTAAATAAGGGTACAAATGTTTTTATTAAAATACCTCTGACCGTAACAACATTTATTACAAAAGGACTCATAGTAAAAACATGGAATGAATATTTTATCGTTCCACTAGAAAATGTTAAAGCTGCGGAAGTTTTAGAAAGAGAAAAGATTAATAATCTAAAAGGGCGGCATGAAATAATCCAATTTAGGGGGACGACTTTGCCGATTATAAGACTTAACAAAATATTTAATGCTAATGATACTATCAATAAGATAAATGTAAGAAATGAAAAAAATGATTTGAAAGAATTTGAACTGGCGGATTCAAGGATAAATGATAAGGAAAATGATAAGGAAAATGTTTTATTAGTAGTGGAATCAGAGAGAATAACTTTAGGACTTGTTGTAGAAGAACTTTTAGGGGTTCAGCAGGTAGCAGTTAAAGAGACAGGGCCTATGTTTGCAAAAAATCCCTTGCTGGCAGGTGGAGCTATTTTAAGAAATGGAAGTGTTGGACTTTTATTGAATATTAAAAATATTTGTGAAAGAAATTACCTTTGATTCACCAATGCCATAGGTTCTATTCAATATCAAGCGCAGGCCGGGATTAATTGAGGCATAACTTAAAACATGCAAAATATTTACAAATCTCCTGATATAAGTAATAAATTTAAGTAAGAAATTTAAGCAATTAAATTTATTACTGCTTTATTAATATAATAAATATATTATTGACGTATAGATGATATGTTTTTATAACCACCACAAGAGCTTCCACTCCTTTGCCTGAATATTAGGATTAAAATAAAAATGTTTGTTCGTAGAAAACTTTTTTTAAGTTTAGTTATTGTTGCTGTTTCTCTGTATGTGTTTTTGGCCTCCATGACAGTGATTTATTTTAATAAAGTTTATTTAGGTGAAGTTCAAACCCGTGTTCAATTAGATTTAAATACCGTTCAAAATATTTACGAAAATAATGTAAATGAGTTAGGCCAAATAATTAATCTTCTCACCTTTGAAAGGAATATCAGTGTAGGTATCCCTACAGTTGCAGAACATGATGACATTCTTTATATAAAAAAATATCTCGATCTCTATCAAAAAAAATTCTCTTTAGACATTTTAACTCTCACTGATGTTTCAGGAAATGTTCTTTATCGCGCCCATAATCCTCAAAAATATGGCGATAATATTGCTAGTCTATCAATATTCAAAA
>JADGAM010000079.1 GCA_015232015.1 Oligoflexia bacterium
TAAGTAAGCTAATTATAGTTCATAAACTATTGTACAAGCGGAAGTAATTTTTTATCTACCTCAATATCTTTTTTATCAAGCTGTAATTTTAATCGAGAGATAAAATTTGCAGGCCACTCTTTTTGAACCATATTAACGATAAATACTGGTAACAATCCTTTAAAGTCATTAAAGAAAATCATTTGAAAATAGGTGTGAGTGGGATCAACAGCTTTAAGAAAAATATTTCCATTATATGTATCACCTCTAACAACATTTTCTGCAACTGGAACATCACTTAATGTTGTTGATTGCATAGTAGCTGTTGCTGTTTTTTCTTTGAAGTCTACATCTGCCTTTATTTTTACTAAGAATTCACGATCAGAGACAGGCCAAGGTGCATCGTATGTTCCTTTTTCAATTTTTTCAAAAGGAGTAATTTGCTTAATTACTTTTGAATTAATCATATTAGGAATCCATTCAGGCTTACGATCAGTTTGATCTAAAATTGTTAGCACTTTTGCAAAAGGATATTGAATGGTGGCCTCAATTTTTAGAGGATATATTCCACTCTCATGGGCCAATTCACCCTTAAACACTTTATATTCACTATCTTCTTTTATAAGAATCCATTTTGTATTGGGTAAAAGATCCTTTTCAACTGCGAAGGTGGAAAAACTCAAACTTAAAGTTAAAAAAGTTAAACAAAAAAATTTTTTCATATATTTTTACTCTCTTTTTAAAGTGGTTATTCAAGTAATTATTCAAGTAATTATTAAAGTGATCAAGCGATTGTCTTAAAAAACATTTTTATAAATTTTATTATCATTTGAGCGACCTGGCCACCCAAAAAATATAACCTACTATCACCCAAAAAATCTCCACTAACCTATATGCTAAGACTGCAAACAAATATCCCTTTGAATCAATTAGTAGAATGTTTTGCATAAGAAATTTCACCCCACTCTCCCTGCCTCCTATTTGATAAGGAATAAAGAAAAAAATTGTATCTATAAGAGTGCGTCCAACATCTAGAATTGCGGCAGTAAAAATGCTTATATGATTACCAAGCAATTTAAAGGTAAAATAAAATGTTATTCCTTCAATAAAACGAGCAATCACCTCTAGAAAAATGGCCAAAAAAATTCTTAAAGCATTCTTTTTATAAAAATAAGTTAATTGAGAAATTGAAAATAAAATCTTTAAAATAATTTTTTTAATTTTTTTTGAAGATGGGAATTTTTTAATTACTGCATTCCCCCACTTTCTTGTAGTTTCTAGAGGGAAAAAGAAAAAAGGCAAAAGACTTAGAATGCAAATAATTGAAGCAGACAGAAAAATTACTTTATAGAGGGAAGGTATATTAAATACGACAGGTATAAGTATGGAAAGAATGACGAATGAAAGTATGGTTCCGATTATATGTATTATGTTGTATAAAATTGTGGATTTAATTGAAAGTCGTACGGGGATATAGGAAGATAAAAGTACCGCTTTTACTGGTTCTCCTGCCACCTTGAAAAAGGGTGTTAAATTATTCCAAGCTATACTTATTGTCATGGATTTAATGAAAAATAGCGTGCGTTTCATTCTGCAAAATTTACCCTTGAATAGCGTTAATGAAAACCCTTCGGTTACTAACTCCCAGGACAAAGAATAACAAATCAAAGTAGGAATAAATGTAAAAGAAAGTAATACTAAGTTAAAAAAACCTATGAGTAAGATGTCTTGATGTAATTTTGAAACACCATAATCATTTATGATGTAGGTAAGGCCTAATAAACCTAGAATAGAAAATACGAATGAAGTTATTTTCACAACTTGTCAATTAGTTAGTCAATCAGTTAGTAGCTTTAATTAAAGTAGTTTTAACTAAAGTAGCTTTAATTAATTTTTCGTCTCGTCTTCTTTGAATAGGACGTAAAATTACTATTACGAAATTTAAGAAAATCAAATCAATACACAAAAGATATAAATCAAAACGTCCACAAAGTATAAAAGCAATAATTGAAAAGGTATGAAAATTAGGGCCAAGCAACCTCCAAAATGGAAGCATGGGCCTATTTAACAAGCGATATTTTGTTTGAAATTTTACGCTTTCATCTTTTTTATTGGAAAGCAGAGTCGAACGCATCTGTAAACGCTCAGAGACACTTCTACCGCTTAACAAATTTTGTTGGGCGATCCAACTTAATCTTAAGCGATGAAAAAGTTTTTCTTTTGTTGTTTTGGCCTTTAAAATATTTTTTTTGGCCTCGTCTACGCCCGGATTCCAATACGTTTCATCCTTACATTTTCCACATCCAAAATAGAGATATTCTCTATGATAAAAATCTAAAATTGCAGATTGAAAGGAGTGAGAGATTCCGCCTAAAACTGCCAACAAATAAATAAGTGGTCCATAAATGTCAACAAATGAGTAAGCAGCACAAAGATATATTGTAATAAAAACAATATTGTCACATATTCCATCAAGTATCAGGCCTAGTGGCGTAGACTTGCCACTTATACGAGCTAACTGCCCATCAGAACTATCAAATACCCCTGCTAAAATAAAAAGAAGAATACCTATAATTAAATTTATTTTGTTATTAGGATCAAGAAAACAAAATCCACCAACTACACCCGAAATTAAACCAAACACAGAGAGCATGGTGGGGGTCATGTTAAAAAAATTAGCAACTTTTGCAATCAAAAAACCAAATGGGCGATAAAAATAAAGATCCAATTTCTCTTCAGTATCTCTGCTTTTTATACTAAGTTGAAACTCTTCCACAAAAGATTGGACTAATGACATTTTCTTTCAACTCCCCAAATTTATAATTTCTATTTGTATTTACATTCAAATTTAAATATTTATTAGTAACTAGTTCGGCCATAAAAGAACTGGCATCATTCACACAACTTCTAAATGATGGCCAATCATTCATATCTATTAAATGAACTCTTTTCTCTTGATCCACAACTACATCACCGCCATAAATTTCAAGACCTAAAACATCGGCGGCCCGAAAAGCAATGTGCTTTATTAAATTGTAAACAATTACATCTTCATTTTCTAAGTCGATACTTTCTTTATCCATATAGCGATAACTAAAATATCTATCGCCTACACCATAAAACTTTATTACATCACCTACAATATGCTTTTGTAAAATTACACTTTTTATTGATCGCTGCTTAAAACGTTCAATATAGTTGTTAACCTCGTCAACATCTTCTTCCCCTCCTCCTCTCACATAAACTACATCTTCATCACTTAAAGCATGGAAATCTACTCTCTTGAGCCAATATCCCTCAGAAGAAGCAAATGGTAATTTATTAATTCTTACGCAAGTGTTTAATAGGCAATATTCAGGATAAAAAAGATTATTTTTGGTAAGTAATTTTGATAGATTTAAACGATAACAATTTCTGATGGCCTTAACTGAGTTTATGATTATTACTGGTGTTGGCCTATTCCCGTTCGCACTCGCACTTTCACTTTTTTCCTCAGCAAAACTAAGTAATTTGAGTACCTCACTTGATTGTGCCATAGATAAAATAATGTCATATTTACAGATATCTTCGTTAGAAATATTTTCTTGTAGTAGCTCACCGTCGATAGATTCTATATTAACATTAGCAATATTAGTGACGTTGTCGTATATGACATTGTCATATACCTTAAAGTAATTTTGAACTTTTTCTAAAGCAGCATCTAAAATATTTCTATCAGCTTCTACTGCGTGATTTGAATAGACTCTCTCTCTATAAATACCGAGTACTCTGAAAATTCTCACCCACAAAACTCCATAGCTAAATTAAGTTTGCTAATCCCATGAATCCAATTAACCCAATTAATCCCATTAATTTCATTAATTTCATTAATTTCATTAATTTCATTAATCACAACGCAAAAAAATGCGCGCCACTTCTAGGTCTTCAGGTCTATCCACATCTATAGTCTTAGCGATTGTGTAATTTTTGATAGCATAGTTATTTTTTAACATTTGGGCCAGGAAATTTCTCAACTTTTCTTGTCCACTATTAACTGCTTGCTCAAGAAGTGGATATATACTAGATGAGAAACAATACATTCCAGATGTAACTATGGCTTCATCTTCAACAAGAGGTACAGCAAAAGCACTAATAAACTGACCACTGCTATCAAGTTTAACAGTTAGCGGTTTCTCATCATCAATAAAATGATTTGTTAGTAACAAAGATTCATGGGGATTTAATAATGAAGTACTATCATAAAAACTTTTTAACTCATCACTTTTAACTATTGTATCTACCATTGAAACAAGCAAATGGGTCATATGGGTCAGATTAGTCAAATGAGTCTGCTTACTAAATACTTCATAGAGTGTATGCATAGAGCTGGGTGTAGATACAAAAATTTTTTTTACTTGAGGGTGTTTAAGCATGCTTAAATTTTTATCATTAACAAAATCCAAATCACTCATTTTTGCATTTAAGGCCACAATTATATTTTCTACTCCTAACTGCAAAAACTCCCTTATTAAACGATTAATTAAACTCTCTCCTGCAATTTGTGCCATTGCTTTAAAGCGAGTCACCTGTTGAAAACGACTACTCTCACCACCGGCCAAGATAGCGGCAGTTTTAATTTTAAGAATCCTTTTTTCTTTCATATTTCTTTCATAACCTTAAACCTAAATTAAATTTTAAACCTTAAGAGGAAAACCTGATTTTGCTAAGGTGGCAACAACTTGATCTTCGCATTTTTTTATTCGTTCACTCTCTAATGTTTGCAACTCATCTAAAAAAATGTTTCTTACAGTCACTGCTTTTTTATTATTATTCATTGGGAAAATATCAACAATTTTACAATCAACCAACTCATTCATCTTCATCTTTTTTAATACATCTAATATTTGCGCCACATAGATTTTGCTTTCTGCTATTACTGTACAATCAAAAGTTGCAGATGGGTATTTTGCAATTGGTTTATAATTGATTTTTGTTCTTTGTTTTCCTTCACTCTCCTCAAATAAACTTAAGTCAACAACAGCAATAGTAAGATTACCTTTCATCTTGAAATTTTTATAAATAAAAGGATTAATGGTTACTATTCCACCAACTATTTTTCCCAAGGCCATTATATTCAAAAATTCTTTAGGGTGCTTGCCCGGCCAATTTACAGGAATATATTTATTTGCTAGGCGAGCAATCTCTTCTTTTAAATCAACTTTTAATTTACAATATTTAAAAAGATTTTCTATTAAGTTAGCAGCTTCTATAAACATATTCTCTTGTTTGTCAAATAGGGCCAACCCCAACATATTTTTTTCATCAACAAAGGCATTGTTGAAGGTATTATCGCCTGTTTTTGTAGTCTCCCTATCAAAAAACCTACCAATCTCAAACAAACGAAAATTATCATAATATTTTTGATTTAAGCTGGCCGCCTCCAACAAGGATGGAATTAGCGAAGGTCTCATGCGATCATGATCTTTTGAGAGAGCATTTATTAAAACTAAATCCTGATTAAGATAATGAGGAGAGGTTGCATCTCTTAACTTATCCCATAAGGCATCTTTTAAAGTCCTTTCTCCCACCAATGGATAGGTAAAAATCTCTAAACATTTTCCATGTAAAACAAAAAAATCTTGAATTTGCCTATGAAACTCTTTGGTATAAGAAAGTCTTGTAGTTTTAATAGTTGAAGTTG
The DNA here is from genome assembly GCA_015232015.1 of Oligoflexia bacterium. Lineage (GTDB taxonomy): Bacteria > Bdellovibrionota > Bacteriovoracia > Bacteriovoracales > Bacteriovoracaceae > JADFZW01. Next base: position 5,660 of record JADGAM010000079.1, read on the forward strand.
GTGCTACAAGTTTAATTGTATCATAACCTATCATTCGACCAATCTCTTCCACTAAATCCGCTTCACAATCAATATCTTTGGTGGCCCTAAAACTTGGCACAGTTATCTCTAATAATACGCTGCCTTTTTCCTGACCTTTTTCCTGATTTTTTTCCCGACCTTTTTCGCCTACCTGAAATTCAAGGGCCTCAAAAATCTCTTTCATTCGCTCTAGAGTAATCTGTTGCCCTAATTGTTTACTAATAGACTCTGCACTTGTTTCAAGTATAAGAGGGGCCTTCTCTAAATCTCCCTTTTCTCCAGCATACTCAATTCCACCTTCAACCTTGGCGGTAGGACAAAACTCTAAAACTAACTCTAAAGTTCTAAGTAAATTTCTTTTTAAAAGCATACTATCTAAAGATTTTTCATAGCGCTGAGATGATTCAGTTCGAAGGCCTAAACGAGTTGAGGTTCTTCTTATAAGAGCTGCCTTCCAATTAGCAACCTCTATAAAAATATTGGTGGTATTATCATTTACTCCACTTTCAAGGCCACCCATTATTCCCGCAACCACTAAAGGTTTTTTAGAATTTGCAATAATTGTATCAGTTGGAATTAATTCTCTCTCAATTTCATCTAAAGTTTTAAATAATATATTTTCGCTTCCCCCCACTCTCCGAATAATCACTTTGTCATCATTAATTAAATCTCTATCAAAAATATGGAGAGGAATACCTAGCTCCAACATAACATAATTGGAAATATCAACTATATTATTTATCGCTCGCAAACCTACATTTTTAAGTCTTCTCTTCATCCATTCAGGAGACTCTGCTATCTTTACCCCTGAAACACTAAGACCATAATAAGAGAGCCCCGCACTCTCCCCCTCAAAATAAATTTTTATAGGAGATTTACTTGCACCACTCGCACCACTCGCACTACTACTACCTGCTGGGATTTTCGCCAGCATCTTCTTTTCCCACTCATTAGAAAACCTATTTTTAAGAGGAGTTTCAAACATCGCTGCTATCTCACGGGCCATACCAAAGTGTCCCCATAAATCAGGACGATGAGTGAGTGACTTATTATCAATATTTAAAATCACATCACTCTTTTCACCTAAATATTCAGCAAATGTTATTCCTACTTTTGTCTGTTCTGGAAGCTCTAAAAGGCCATTAGAGTTTTCACCGAGTCCTAACTCTTTCGAAGAACAAAGCATTCCACAGCTAACTACTCCTCTAATTTTTTTAGCTTCTAACACTAATCCATCAGGAAATTTTGAACCCAGGGGAGCATAAGGAACCTTTAATCCCACTCTAACATTAGCAGCACCACAAACTACTTCTTTCAACTCGCTCTCATTTCCACTACCAAACTCACTACCTAGAGAAAATGTAACAAGATTTAACTTTTCAGCATCAGGGTGGCGCTTGATGGATTTTATCTCTACCACTCTAACTTTAATAAATAATTCACTTACAGTTTCATTTACCTCTTCTACTTCAGCAGTGGTAATGGTTACTTTGTCTTGTATTTCTTTTTTTGTAATACTTTTGTCTTTATCTTTAATATTATCTAGATCAACAAAATCTTTAATCCAATCAATTGAAATTAACATATTTTTATCCTATTACTTATTACTTATTACTTATTACTTATTACTTATTATTAATTTATTAAATAGAAGCAAATTGAGAGATAAAGCGTAAATCTCCTGCATGTATTAATCTAATATCGTCTATCGCATATTTCATCATTACCAATCGATCCAATCCCAGTCCAAAGGCAAAACCTTTATAAATTGATGTATCAATCTTTCCATATTTTAAAACATTTGGATGAACGAGCCCGCAAGGAACTAATTCAACCCATCCACCATATTTACAAACAGCACATCCCTTGCCTCCACAGATCAAACACTTTATATCCATCTCAAAACCTGGTTCTACGAAGGGAAAAAAGCCTGGTCTTAATCTAACTTCAACATCTTTCTTGAAAATTTCACTTAATAATATTTTTAAAAAATAAATTAAATTGGCCACAGAGATATCTTTATCCACCATCATGCCTTCTATTTGATGAAAAACAAACTCATGAGAGGCATCTGTCCTCTCACAACGAAAAACTTTTCCGGGACCCACAAATTTAAATGGTGGAGTATATTTCTCCATTCCTCTTACTTGGATAGTACTTGTGTGCGTGCGAAGGAGATGAGTCATATCCTTAAACCAAAATGTGTCTTGCATATCTCGGGCGGGATGATCTTTGGGAATATTTAAGGCCTCAAAGTTATGATAATCATCTTCTAAATATGGGCCATCTAATATATCAAAACCCATACTACTAAAAATATCTTCAACCTCTCGTTGAATCATTGTTACCGGGTGATACCCTGAAGTACAAGCGGCCTTTGAACGAATAGAATCTCTAAAGCTAATATCAATCCAATTCTCCTCTAGAGTTCGATTAATCTCTTGGTGTTCTAACTCCTCTAGAGCATTTTTACTCATTTGTTCAATTTGGTCTTTGCACTCATTACTCTTTTTCCCAATCTCTCTCTTTTCCTCAACTGTTGCACTCTTAAGACCCTTCATTATCACTGTAACTAGACCATCTTTACCAACATATTTGGCCTTTAAATCCAACACTTGTGCTTTAGTATTCGCACTCTTTAATTCTAAAACAAATTGCTCGGAATATTTTAAAATTTTGGCCACTACTTCTTGTAAATTTTCGCTCATAAAATCTCCACAAAAAATTAGATCAAATTAGATTAGATTCGATTAAAAAAGATCCAAAAAGAATCCCTGCGTCTTTTTCAATACAAAAAAATTAGTTAACGTCTACTTATAGTACAAAAAAAAAGAAAAAGAAAAAAGGATCTTGAATTTAATGAATAATAATCAAAACGACAAAAATGACAAAAACAACAAAAACGATAACAATGATTGTAAAGAAAATATCAATATAAAAAAGTTATCATCAATATTTGGAAAAAATATCGCTGAAATTGAAATTTTAAAGGCCGAAGAAAAAGGATTAATTCCAGCAGGACATCCCTATAGGAAAGGTGCCATCATCAGTAAAGGTTGGAATCTTGATCAAATATCTCCTATTGGTGAGATCTTTGGATTCTTAAAAAAATTTGAACGCCCACTAGCGGTATCTGTATTTACTACGAAGGGAGGGGTTTTAAAGACCACTCTAACTTTAAATCTAGCAAGAATCGCTGCTCTTCACAATATCCGAACTCTCATCATTGGTCTTGATATGCAAGGAGATATTACAAATGCTCTCGGACACAATGAAGAGTTTGAGGAATCAAATGATGTTAATGACATTAAAGAAATATTGGCCAAAATAAATGCTACCGAAGGGTTGGCCGATGTTTTTAATCGTACTATTAAAGTTGAAAATGTAGTATATCAAACTCCTATTCCTACACTTTGCTACATTCCTGAAACACCGGAACTTGCGGCCCTTAATGAATCACTCAGTAATATTAATCGAAGAGAATATTGGTTAAAGGAAAAAATTATCACTCCTTTAAAAGAATTTTTTGATTTAATAATTATGGATTGCTCTCCTAATTGGAATCGATTAATTACCAATGCTTTAGTGGCCCAAGATGTCTTAATTTCCCCTCTAGAATGTAAAATTAATAACTTCAGAAATTTCAAAGTCTTTCGTCACTTTTTAAATGAATTTAAAAAGGATATGGACTTAAAATTTAATACCATCTTTGTACCTACTAGATATTGTAATACAAAAAAATTAAGTATCGATATAAAAAGTTGGTACAATAAGAATCTCCCCTCCTGTACTGTTAATGGTATTCGTGAAAGCACCTATGGAGAAGAAGCATCAGCGCTTAAACTTTCTCTCATTGAACACTCGCCTTCAAAAGTAGTAGCGCAAGAAATGCGCGACCTTTTTACAGAAATATTTTCCAAAATAAATAATTTTGTTTCTGCAGAAAATTTTAATAATTTTAATAATTTTAATGCTCAAGAATTCAATACATACACTGATACATGTACTAGCGCATCTACTGATATGATGTCAGATAAATCTAATTTAGATGATGAGCTAAATAGAGTTTTTTATGGCCATTAATCTTAAAGATTTAAATAAAAAAAATAATAATAAAACAATCATTCCCTCTATTCCTATAGCAGGTTTAGAAGATTCAAAAATGTCAGCTCGCCCTTGGGAGTCGTTTGATATTCCGAGTATTCCTAAAGAAAAACCACGCACATTTCGTACTCTTTCTGCTTATAATGCCTTCAAGCGAGCGCAAGGTAGGGAAAAAGAAAATAGTGGAAAAAGTGAAAATAAAGAAAATAAAGAAAATAGTGAGATAAAAGAGCAGATACGAATACAACCACAAATACAGCAACAACTAAGGTCTACAATAAAACAACAAAAAAATTTAAGTCATAAAAAAAGTGCCAATGGTCTATTCTCTTTTGTTAAATACATTGTTTGCGAAATGTTGCATTTGAATTAAATTTTTTTCTTTATCACCTCTGCTAATCGTTTGATTCCGACATCAATTTCTACCTCTGAAGGATAAGAAAAATTAAGTCTCATTGAATTTTTTCCTCCTCCATCAGCATGAAATGCTGAACCAATGACATAAGCAACATTTTCTTTTATGGCATCATTAAACATTTCAGTAGTATCAATTTTTTCTGGAAGAGTGGCCCACAAAAATAATCCACCTTCAGGAGAAGTCCAAGTAACTTCTTCTGGCATATATTTTTTTAAAGCTTCCAACATTACATTAAGCTTTTTTTCATAGATGGATTTTATCTTGTTTAAGTGAGGATGAAAGTAACCTTGTTTTAAAAATTCTGCAGTAATATATTGTATAAAAGGGGAAGTACAAAGATCAAGAGATTGCTTTAATTTGGAAAACTTCTTTATAATTTCTGCATTGGCAACAATGTAACCTAAGCGAAATCCTGGAACTAATGTTTTAGAAAATGAAAATAAACTTATAGTATTTGATAATGAGTCTAATTTATAAAGCATACTTGGAGCATTACCTCGATAACGTAAGTGTCTATAGGGTGAATCTTCTAAAATAATAAAATTATATTTGGCGGCCAATTTTACAATTTGCTCTCGTCTTTCAAATGGAAGTGTTGTGCCTTTTGGGTTTTGAAAGTCAGGCACTACATAAAGCATTTTGTAGTGTTCTTCATCTGAAATTAAATTATTTAATAATTTTTCTAAAGCACTAACACAAAGGCCATCATCATCTGAAGGAACGGAGATAATATTGGCGCCATAACAACGAAAAACTTGCAGGCCGCCAATATATGTAGGGGCCTCAGTGATAACAAAATCAGCAGCATCAATAAATGTTTTAGTTACAAGATCTAATCCCTGTTGAGATGAAGATGTAATGATAATATTTTCTTTTTTAATGGTAATGGCTTCATCTGTTTTTAAGAGTTTTATAATCTCTTCTTTTAATTCTGCTGTTCCCTCTGTTTCACCATATTGAAAAGCTAGATGACCTTTCTCTTTTATTACTTTACTGGTTATGTCGGCCAATTGATCGATTGGAAAACACTCTGGTGAAGGCAAACCTCCTGCAAATGAAATTACTCCAGGTTTATTAGTTAATTTTAATAATTCTCGAATAACACTAGATTTGGCCCTACGGTTTGTTATTGCTAAATTTTTTATTAAATCGATCATAAATTAAATTCCCTCCCCCCTCTAATAATTTTTCAATTCCAAAAAATCAAATTTCTTAGGAGCATGTCTCTCCGAAGTTGGATCATAAAAGCTACAATCAATAAAAGGCACTTCACTTTCTTTGCTAATTTCTAAAGCATCTTCACTGGCCACAAATTCAGAGTAAATTACTCTTTCTTTCTGACTGTATAAGGCAAATTCAAAAGTTATTACTCCTTGCATACTTTTACCAATGGGAAATTCTACTGGCATATTACCATCGGCCCTAAATATATCTCTTTCGTCTATGCTCATACTATTTCTTGGATATATTTCAAGTTTGTTATTGCTACTATTTGTACTAGTAGATGAATTTGTCTTGTTTATATCTGTATCGGTAACTTTTATCTCTTCAACAAATTTTTTATGTTCTATTGATGGGCAAGGATACTTTCTTCTGGCCAAGGGGAAACTAGCATCATAATCAAATATGATCGAAATCTTATTGTCGCCATTAAAATAGGAGTTATTTTCCAAATCTTGATAAGTAAAAGGAGCTATTGTATATCCGATAAACATATTTCCACTAATTCTACTCCTCTTTTTTATTCTAATAATCCAAGAATCTATGGGATATCTTGCTGTTAAATCAGTAATTTTATCTTTACCTATTGAAGGATATTCAACAACTACTGAAACATTACTTGTAACTAATGCTTTCTTATTTATACCAACTTCCCACAGATGTTTTGAATAATCGTCAATTTTAATTTGAATGTTTTCAACAATTACTCTTCTATTTCCCTCCTCTATTTTTATTTCAATTTTTTTAGAGCATGATAATAAAATAAAAAACATAAATATTAATATGAATAAGAACAAGAATCGCCTGAATAATCGCATGAATAATTTTACTTGCATCTTTAATTACTCTCCACTTTAATTACTCTCCACTTTCCATCTTTCCATAAGAATATATTTTAATTTTTTTATATTATTCTTCAAAGACTATTTTTAGAAGCAAGAATGCTTAAGACTATCTTTTCTGAAGTTATAGGCATAGATTTTATTCTTACCCCCGTCGCATCTTGAATTGCATTGGCAACAATAGGGGCAGCAGGAATCATAGTGTGTTCACCCATTCCTCGAGCACCAAAAGGACCATCTGGTTGAGGAGATTCAATTATTATTGGAATGATCTCTTCTGGAATATCTATGGCCGAAGGTATTTTATAATCCGAAAAACTAGCATTTAATAATTTTCCATTCTCATCAAAGCGCATATCTTCATATAAAACGGTGGCCAGACCTTGCAACATTCCACCATAAATTTGTCCATTAACTAAATCAGGATTAAGAGCGCGCCCACAATCTATGGCCAAAACAACTTTTGGTATTTTTATCTTTCCAGTTTCTTTATCAAGCTCAATGATTATTCCACTGGCGCCAACTGTGTAATGTACATTGGGTTTTCCTCCCTGGCCAGTTTCAGGATTACTTAAGGCCGATGAAAACTCAGGCATAAATGAACCTCTTCCAATAATAGGTCCACCTCTAAATGTTCCATCAGACATTTGAATACCTTCAATTACAAATTTTTTATAAGGTAAAATAAAATTACTATCGCTTCTTGAGCGCACACTCTCCTCATGCAAATAAAGATCTTCTTTATTTTTTCCAGTTGCTCTCTCTACCACATTAAAAAGTTGCTCTCTAATATCTTCGGCCGCCTTTAAAACAGCATTGCCTGTTCCCCAGGTAATGTGCGAGGCCACTGTTTGCCACTCATAAGGATTGCGATCGGTATCTGGTGTTTCTACTCTAATTTTTTCAATTGGAATTTGTAAAACCTCGCCAGCAATTTGTGCCATTACAGTTAAAAGACCTTGCCCTATCTCCATCGATGAAATTAAAATATTTAAGCTGCCATCCTCATTAAATTTGATGAAGGCAGATGATCCCGCATTAGGTGGCATTGCGGGTGCTTTCCAAAACAAAGCAAATCCTTTTCCATAAACTTTACTAGATGAATTCTCGCTCTCCCCACAGGGTTCAAATTTTTTCCCCCATTCTATCTCTTTTGCAACCTTATCAATTGCCTCTTTTAAACCATTGGGATTCATTTTACCGCCATAACTTAGCTCATCTCCCTCTGATATTGCATTTATTCGTCTAAATTCCACGGGATCAATACCAATTCTCATGGCCACCTCATTCATATGAGATTCCAGCCCAAATAAAAATTCAGAGTAACCAAAGCCTCGATATGGACCTCCAGGAGGAAGGTTAGTATACACACAAAATGAATCAATTTTTAAATTTGCAATCCTATATGGCCCACAAGCTGAAAGTCCTGCTGCATTTACAACATTGGCCCCATATTCAACATAAGCTCCAGCATCCCAATAAAGATTTTGTTCTAGCGCTGTAATGGTGCCATCTTTTTTAACTGCAACTTTTATATTTGAAAGTACTCCTTGCCTTTGATAGGTATTATAAAACTCTTGAGCGCGCGACCACATAATTTTAACAGCATTTCCTTGAACAGTGGTGGCCAAGGCGGCCGCCAAAATTTCCATGGTAACTCCCGCTTTACCACCAAAACCTCCTCCCACATAAGGAGTTATTACTCGTACGTCTTTGTGAGTAATTCCTAATTTTGAAAGTGCCTCTGCAAACAAATGTCTTTGGGTATGAGGAGATTGCGATGCTGTCCACACAGTTAATCTTCTACTAAAATCAAATAATCCAACTGCTGCATGATACTCAATCGCACAATGAGCATATCTAGGAACTGTATACACATCTTCGAATACATAATCCGCACTCTTAAATGCCTCCTCAGCATCTCCCTTTCTAATTTTTCTTAAATGGGCCACATTACTATTGGCCTTAGGAAAAAACCAAGGTACATGAAAATAATTTTCTAAATCGGGATGAACTAAAGAAAACTCTTTCTTATTTGCATTCTTACTTACACTATCACTTTTTATATCTAAAGCATCCTCAACTTTAAGAATGGGTTTTAACGGCCTATATTGAACATCAACTAATTTGGCCGCCTTCTTGGCAGTAGCAGGGTCTTTTGCAATAACTGCTGCCACTTGCTCTCCCACAAACCTCACTCTATCTTGAGCAAAAATATAACGATCATGCATGTAGAGGCCAAACTTATATGGGAACTCTGCCCCCGTAACTACTCTAACCACTCCCTCAACCTTAAGTGCTTTTGAAACATCAATTTTTTTTATTTCCGCATAAGCGTAAGGGCTTTCTATTATCTCTGCATATAATAAATTTGCCCCAAAATCTAAATCATCTACAAACCTTGCAGCTCCAGTAATTTTTTCTTTTCCATCAACTCGTGGAAGCGATTTGCCAATAAATGAAAATTCCATCTACACATCTCCTGATGTTTTTTTTAGTATCAAAATAAAAATATATAATTATTACGCTATCATGAAAATATGGCAAAATATAGCAAGACTATTTAACTTTATTTTTTAGCTCTAGAGTTATTAGAAGAGGCAGAATCTGAATTTTCATCAATACTATCTAGTTGTTGCTCTTTTTTTTGTGCACTTTCCTCTATGGCCTTAAGATCAATATCTTCAAGACCATCAATCTTTGAAGCAAGTTTTGCTGCTTCTTGTATGATTGTTTTTTTATCAAAATTTTTTGCATTATTATTTGCACTGTTATTTATATTGTTCGTACTTTTTTTCCCTTCAACAACATTTGTAATTAATCTCTTGGCATTATTTGCATAACTTTTTACCTTCGACATTAATGTACTTGTCAATGACGATGCCTCTTCCATTTGTTCAGCTTTTTGTTTTTGATCCATTTTATTTTCTGTATCTTTTCTTACTTTAATTGCTTTTTGATTTTCATTAATTTTTGACATTATTTGCATTAACTTCTCAGGAGATGAGCTTGAGTTTTTTAATTCATCTCTAATTCTATTTGCCTCATCAAAACTCACAAGACCCTTATCTTCTAACTTATTTAAAGTCTTTTCAATTTCATCTTTATTAATATTAAGCTGATTGTTATTACTAGCAATAGCGCAATTAAATTTTGTAAAATTGATATTAGTGTAAATTAACAGTAAATAAAATAATAATAGAAAATTCTTCTTCATATTTTTTATCTCATTTTAAAATACTATAAAATGTTTATGAAATACTTATGAAATAATAGTAGCTATTCGACAAAAAATAGATAAATCATATATGAAAATTTGGAAATTAAATGAATTGTAAAAAAGATTTATTTAGTATGATTAGTTAATCAATATACCTACTCTACTAAAAACTTATAACCTTTTTCGTTTGTGGTGGTAAATTTTCTTGTTTAAGATGATCATCTGCTGACAGTTGATCATCTGCTGACATTGATGGTGCACTTGGAATTGGAAAATGTGAAGTTGGTAAAGATTCAAGTTGTAATCTCAATAAATCTTCCTCTGCACTCTCTTTATCCTCTTTGGCTATCATTCCAATTTCTACTGTTGTTGACTTTGTTCCTACCTTAACACTTGGCACTCTTTCTTCTGGTATTTGGTCTATATATAAATATTGCTGAGGTTCTTTATTTAATTTTTTCTGCTGCTCTAATTTTTCTTTTGCATCTAGAATCTCTCGAGAAGAAGCAACAACAAATTCTCCAAGATCATCTGGAAGTGGACTCCCTTGCTCTACATTTAAATAGGTATTAGCAAGTCTCATTAACTCTTTTATTCTATCAAAATGATTTTTACTTATATTTTCTACATCTGCAGATAACTTCTCAATCTCTTTAGTCGCTTCTGCACTAAAAACTCCCACACTACCAACACATTCTGGCCCTAGTACTGCTATTTCTTCAGAGGATAAAGATTCCTTCGATTTATCTTTAGAAAATTTTGATACTAACCCAGATAACTCATCAAAAAACTTTTTCACTTGTGCTTTCTCTTTCTCATCTACTACTTTTGCAAGAATTTTCTCCATGCTTGTAATATTTGGCTCTTTAGCAGACTCAGTATATGCAGGTGGTGGCGGTAATTGCATAACAGCTTTCACAGACTTTCTTGCTACTGCTGCCTCTTTTAATAGTTTGATCATATCAGTGTTTCCTGTTACTGCTTCTGCAAAATAAAGTGCAGTACGACCATTCTTATTTTTAAGATCCAAATCTGCACCGTTATCAATCAATAGTTTTGCGGCAGCAATACTATTATAATAAACGGCCAACATCAGCGCTGTCCCACCATCATCTCTTTGAGCATCTAAATTTATACCCTTCCCCTTTATAAGCGCTTCTACTATTTCTATTTCAGCTTTATTGCAACTAACTGCACGTATAAGTTCTGTTTGCTGAAATTTATCTCTAATATTCAAGTCTATTCCCTTAGCATTTATTAACGCCTTTACCTTTTGCAAATCATTTTTTAATATTGCCATACTTAAAGCATTGTAACCCTTTTTATTTCTAGCATTGGGATTGGCACCTGCTGCAAGTAGTTCGGTAATAATTCCAAGCCTACCAACACTAGTATGTTTAATTGCTTTCAATAAAGCTGTATTTCCATTACCTCGATATCCAGGAAATAAATCACTTATTGCTTCTAAATTTATTCCCACCTTTAAATATTTTCTTACTTCAGTAAGATCTCCTTCCTTAATTGCTTTGTGAAATTTAGAAAGAGAGGAGCGTCTATCAATTGCATTTTCTATTAAAGCGGCGACCTCCGGGTGCTTATATTTTTTGGCCAAAGCAAGTGCTGAAAAGCCTTCTTCTTTACTTTTTGGTTCCAAATCTACACCCTTTCTAATCATCTCTTCAACAACAGAGACATACCCTTTTCGAGCGGCAATTTGAAGAGCTGTTTCTCCAAAGTCATTTTGAACATTTATATCTTCTAAGCTTAAATTCTTAAGCATACTTTGAGCAATAGCTTGTGCTTTTTCTGGAGGCAGCTTTGCCAATACATACATTAGCACCGTGAACTGATAAAAATTTTTACTCCTCAAATCTGCTTTACTAGCAATCAATAGTTCTACCATATCACTAAAACCATTATCAGCGGCCCACATAAGTCCAGTAGTACCTTCCTCATCCTTGCCATTTATATTGATTTTCTTTGTCCCATCCTTCAACATACTTTCAACAGCTTTAAGTATGGCAATATTAAAAAATGATTTGCAAAA
>JADGAM010000007.1:0-542 GCA_015232015.1 Oligoflexia bacterium
AATAAATTTAAACAATTAGAATTAAAATTTATTTTTACAAAACAAAAAAATCCTCAATACTATTTGCAAAGAATAGAAAATTTATTAAAGTAGATCATACTTATCAAAATTATTCTGGATACCCTCTTGCGTAGTTACAGCTTTAAAATACTTATTCTGTTCTTATTAAATTTTCCATTATCAACGTCGACGTCAACGTCAATGATTTTTGCTAACGATAACAATAACAATAATGAAAATAAAGAAATTGAGGAAATAGTTTTATCTAACAAACAAGACGTAGAGAAATATATTTCTATTATTGATAAATTAGATGCTCAAGAACTACCTCTTAAAATTTCTTTTTTTCACAAAGCTATAGATAATTATCTTTTAAATAAATTAAGAGTTTGTAGTGGAGAATTTTCTAAACTATTTTTTTTAGATAAAGAGAAAAATTTTTTAACAACAGAAAAAAAGATTCTATCTTCTGATGAGAAAAAAAATTGTTTTGAGGAATTAAAAGAGTTAGAAAACAGATTTACCGAAGTTCAATTTACGGT
>JADGAM010000007.1:561-53634 GCA_015232015.1 Oligoflexia bacterium
ATATTTTGATTATGTTGGAAAAAACAGACAACAAGCAATTGAAAAGTTAAAAAAAGATTTTTTAAGTGGAAAAATTGTAAAATAAAATAAAATAAAGTGAGAGTAAGTGTAATGAAAAATTTTATTGTTTTTATTTTATCTTCGTCTTTACTGCTGCTATTTCTTACTTCTTGTTCGTCAATAGAAGTTATGAGTGCAAAAGTTTCGGGAAGCATTTTTAAAAAAGCATCACTGGAAATTGAGAATGAAAAAAATTTGTCTATTTTTAAAGAGGCCACCCCCGCTCATTTAAAATTAATGGAAGGATTACTTTACCTTTATCCTCAGGAAATGGATTTACTTAGTACACTAACTAAATCATACACCGCCTATGCACTTTTAGCTGACGAGAGTGATCTTATAGAATACGAACTTACTCAAGGCCCAAAATTTAATGAGAAAAAAGAAGCGGCCATTAAAAACTATAGTAAGGCATTAACATATGGATTGCGCTATCTAGAGCTAAAAAACATTGTTTTTAGTGATCTTATGAAAAATAGTAACGATTTAAATAAGATGCTTGAGTTGTTAACTAATAATCTTAATGTTGAAGATGAGAATGGAGATATTGAACTTGTATTTTTTCTAGCGCAATCAATGGGTGGCCTAATAAATCTTCAAAAGAACAAACCAGAATTTTTGTCCATGCTCCCTATAGTTAAGACTCTTTTTGATTGGGTATGTGTGAAAAAACCTAATTTCTATAATGGTGGCTGTGATCTTTTCTACGGAGTTTATGAGATGGGGCGCCCTCCAATGTTAGGAGGTAATCCAGAAAAAGGTAAGGCCTATTTTTTAAAAGCGATAAAAGAAAATCCACAAAATCTATTTATTAGAGCAATGTTTTTACAATACTATTACTGGCGTATGAATGATGAGGATGGATTTAAGATAGAGATTGCAAAACTTGAAAGTGAGTTAGTAAAATTTGAGCAACAAACTAAATGGACACCTACTAAAGAGATAGAGAAGTTTGTTCCTGATTTTGATAGCAGATTAAATCTCTTTAATAGTGTTGCTCAAAAACGCTTCGAAATATTTAAGCGAAATGAAAAAACTGTTTTTTAGGAATTGAAACTTAATATTATAGTAATAATATATTCACAAAAGGATCTTTAAGTTGAAAACATTTAATCAAATCTTATTGTTCTTTGTAATTTTTAGTTTACAAACAATACTAACACAAACACATCCACAGTTGCAGGCACAGGCAGCTACTGTAGATGTAAAAATAGGAATAATTGCTCCAGATGGAACTTCTTGGTCTGACACCCTTAAAAGTATGGCCAAAGAAATTAAGAGTACAACGAATGGAGAAGTTAATTTTAGAATTTATGGAGGTGCTTCTCAAGTAGATGAATTACAGATTTTAAGAAAAATTAGAAGTAATCAGATGCATGGAGGAGTTTTTACTGGAAAAACATTGGGTGAAATTAATGGTGATGTTCGCATAATGGAAGTGCCATTTACTTTTTACGATGATCGAAAAAAAGCTTTTGCTACTATGGAAAAATTAACTCCTGTATTTAATGATGGTTTTGCAAAAAATAAATTTAAAAACTTAGGCTTTTATGAAATTGGTCTTGTGTATCTAGTTTCTACTCGTAAATTTGAAAATTTTGAAACACTTAAAGGTGTTAAAATTTGGGTATGGGAGGGAGATAAACTTTCTGAAGCTTTAATTAGTTCTATGAGTTTAACTGCCACTCCACTGGCCTTGCAAGATGTTTTAACCTCACTTTCAACAGGTATATTACAGGCCACCTATGCCTCTCCTATGGCAATAATCGCTATGCAATGGCAAACGAAGGTGAAATACTTAATTGATTTTCCAGTAACTTATTCCATTGGGGCCTTCTTAATTTCAGAAGATACCTGGAAAAAAATTCCAGATAAATATAAAAAAGTAATTGAAGAAATTGCTCAAAAACATATAAAAACTGCTAATGAATTAATTGTAAAAGAAAATCTTGAAGCATTAGAATCAATGAAAAAGACAAGTGGACTTACATTTATAAAATTCCCTCAAAGTGACATAGATAAAGGCAAGAAAATTAGATTGGACGTGATTGCTAAATTACAAGATAAGTTGTTTTCGAAAAAGATTGTAGAAATATTTAATAAAGAGGCCGGAATAAAATAGTATATATAAGTAGAGTAGTGAAGTAGTAAAGTAGTGAGCGTAATCTATGCGGTATCTATGTTTATGTGCAATTGTAATATCAATATCAATATCAATATCAATATCAATAACTGAAAAATGTTATGCTGATGAGGGAAGTGGAGGCGCAGGTGCTGGCACAGAAGGAGCACTGGCAAAAGCAGTTCTACTTGGAGAGTGGGATAATAGTAATGAAGATTATTTTGGGCCAACATTTCCTACCTACAAATTTAATTTTTACAGTGGAGAATATGAGGATAAAGAAAATTTTTATCAAAAAAATTTTGTAAATAGTTTGTGGCCCACACCACTTATAGATTTACAAAAATATTTTTCAGAGGAGTTTTTAGAAGGATATCGTTGTTCTAATACACTTTTAAATAAGTATGTTTCTTATATTCACTATCTTTATAGATTGCAGACCTTAAGTTACTTATATGAATCTCTTAACGATTATAAAATAAATGTTGAGAAGTTGCGCTTAAATAAAACTAAAGTTTGCTCTATAGATTGGGTAAAATTTATAGCAGAGTGCAAACCTAAAAGTCAGGAGATGATTAAATTTAAAAAGAGATCAGAAGTTTTATTTGAGAGATTAGCAGAAGAAGATAAAATATTAAAATATTTTAGCAATAGTGAAAAAGATGAGTGGTTAAAAAAACTTGTGGCCACCAAAGATGATCCTCCTCCTAAAGGAATAACTTATACTCGAATACATGATTGGTGCTATTTAAATAATCTCTCATGTGAGAATATTAAGACTACAAATCTTAGTAGTGTTATGAACGATGCTTGTATGAGTGATAAATCAATTTTTTTAAGTGTCTGTTCAGAGGAAGATCACTTATTTGGAGTTTCTATTGCTCCAATTTTAAAAGATCTATTGGCGGAGGCACACACTATGTCTCTTATAAATTCTGAAGGGAAAGGCAAAGGTTGTCTAGATCGCTTTGTTAATATTTTTCGCAAAAAGGAAAGGGTCCCTATATATTTGCAAGATCTTTTTTGGGAGGCCTACAATCAAATCTCTTATTCTAAATTAGAAGGAGAACAACGTTACCCTCAAGGAAGAATTTTTGCCGCCGGGTCGTTAAAGGAGTTTGATGATAAAGGCCTTGAGTTATCTCTCTTTTTAAAACCATCTCCAATACCTGTGCCTACAATTATTCTTACAGCAAAACCATCGCCACCAGTAATAGTTGCAAAAGTTGATAAGCTTACTCCAAAGATAATTCCCAAAATAATTCCAAAGACAATTCCTACTCCAATTCCTACAATTATTCCCACACCGGAACCTGCCAAGCTTTCTGCATTTGAAGAGGCATGTGCTACAGTTGCTACAAAATCAGCGCTGGTAACAGTAAATATGAATAAATTTAAAAAAGACTATTCTCTTACTCCCAAGCGCTTAAAGTATTTGTTAAAAAATATCGAGCAATATAAAACTCAAGAAGCACTTATGGCCATGAAAAAGTTAGATAAGTTGGGTTCAAGTGAAAGTCCACTACCTTTAGTTTTTTTAAAGCTAATGATCGATCAACGAGATTATCATGGACTCTTTAATATTGTTAGAATTGTAGGTGAAGAGTTTTATGTAATAAATGATTTAGAAAAGAAAAAGAACCCCGTGCTGATACTACTTAAAGCTGATGAAGCGACAGCTGAGTGGCAGATCATGATCAAAGCAATAGAATAAAGTAAAATAAAGCAAAGTAGCGAAAAACAACAAAGATTTGGCCGCTTATTTTAAAAATAAGGGGCCAAATCGTGTTGACCACTAAAGATTTGGCCGCTAATATTAAAAATAAAGGGCCAAATATCAATGTCTATTTCTAAAAGTACATCTAAAATAAAAACACTTCCTTTAATTGGAAGAAAAAAAGAGTTGGCCATTTTCGAGCAAATATTAAATTCATCTTGTGCTGAATTTTTAGCAGTATATGGGCGACGTCGTGTAGGTAAAACATATTTGATTGAACAATATTTTAAATCAAGAGTTGAAATATTTTTCCATATTTGTGGCCTAAAAAACGGTACTACAAAAGATCAAATAAATATTTTTCGAAATGAATTAGAACAAAATCTTTATCAATTTTCTTTACCAAATTTAAGTTCATGGATGGAGGCATTTAAAATCTTAACAAAGGCAATCGAACAAAAAATTGCTTCTGGTTTTAAAGGAAAAATCGTTTTATTTCTTGATGAACTTCCGTGGCTTGCTACACCCAAAGGAGGTTTAATCTCGGCCATTGATCATTTTTGGAATAGACATTGGAGCAAAATAACAACACTTCGTCTTATTGTCTGTGGTAGTGCTGCTTCTTGGATGTTAAATAATCTTATCCATGCTAAAGGTGGACTTCACAATCGTTTGACTCAAAGAATTCGTCTAGAACCATTTACTATTGAAGAAACAAAACTTTATTTACAACAATTAAAGATCTCCTTTTCATCTACGTCTCTAATAGAAACATATATGTGCTTGGGAGGAATCCCATATTATTTGCGACAGCTTCAACGTGGAAAAAGTATGGCGCAAAATATTGGTAATCTCTGTTTTTCATCTGATGGAATACTTACCTCTGAATTTAAGGACCTCTTTCGTTCACTCTTTGATGAATCAGAAAATCATATTAAAATTATTAGGGTCTTGGCCAATAAACCTAATGGTCTCTCTCGCCATCAAATATTATCAGAGTTGAAAATAAAATCTGGTGGACGAATTTCAAAATATCTCTCAGAGTTGGAGGAAGCTGGTTTCATAGCAAATTTTATACCCTATGGTAAAAAGAAAAAAGATAGTTATTTTAGAATCATTGATGAATATTGTTTGTTTTATTTACATTGGATAGAGAATGCACCAAAAGGAATTATGGCCAAAGACAATGGTGAAAGTTATTGGGCGCAGATAATTGGAACTCCCACTTATTATAATTGGGCCGGTCTTGCTTTTGAAGTTTTTTGTTTGAAGCATATTTCACATATTCAAAAATCATTGGCATTAGAAAAGGTATTTATAAAATATTCTTCTTGGAGATGTGGTTGTAAAGTAAAAGATTTAACAAAAAGTGGAGTACAAATAGATATTTTACTCGATCGAAATGACAATGCTATAAGTTTGTGTGAAATAAAATATAGTCAGAAACCATATATATTGGATAAAAAAACAGCATTAGAATGGCATAAAAAAATTGATACTTTTAAAGAGTTCACTAAAACACATAAAGAAATATTTTTCGTTTTAGTAACATTTAATGGAGTGAAAAAAAATATTTGGACAGAAGATTTAATTTCAAATGAAGTGCGTTTTATTGAAATGATCTGAGACTATTGATCAAAGGCCGAGCTTATACAAATTTTTACAAATTTTTTAAAATCAAAAGATTTATATAGGCCTTTTAAATTGCAATTCCAAGATTAAGCATTAAGGTCGTATATAGTTGTCCTTTTCTGGGATTTAATCTGCCTGTATCACTCTCTGTATCTTTTTGTATTTGGTATCCTAAGTGGCCGGCCACTTCCATGTTTAAAAATCCTACAGTAAAATTTGGAGCTAAAAATAACCCTGCTCCTAGGCCTTGAGATGTGTAATTTTCAGTACCATAAATTGAATAAGCATAGTAATGTTGATATGGCGGCGGCCAAGAATCAGAATAATAGTAACGGTCTATTACTTCTTCATAGCTTCTTCTTTCTTTTTTACTGAAGGTCAAAGTAGAAAGACCAAAACCCGTACTCAAGTATTTTCCAGAATGGTAATCATACCTAAAATCCACTCCGAATGCTCTATAACTATCAAAATCAGAGATAGATGCAGTTTTACCAAGCATATATTTTGGTACTACTGAAAAAGAGGTACCAAGAGGAATTTTAAATGAGACTCCATATCCACGAGTGGATCCAGTTTCAGTATTTGAAGAATTGCCTATGCCAAAAGAATTTTTAAAAACACCTGTTGTAAAATAAAATAGCGAAGGAATCCATTTGTTTCCTTTGATAATATCGTTTGTCTGTTGTTGTTGTGGTTGTTCTATTGTGGCAACTGGTGGTTGTTGATTTGTATTATTGTTAGTAGGTAATGGGATGGTAGTGGTAGCTGCTGCTGCTCCAGCAGTGGTGGTTGGAACAGGAGAATTGAAAAATTGAAAGTTATAAACAGGTCCTTGAGTAACTTGTCCTTGTACTGGTTGAGTTTGCGCCCAGGATAATTCGGTTATAGAAATGATTGCTAGTAGTAATAGAAATGTAATTAAAGTGATTAAGTTCCCATTCCTTAAAAAATTCATTGTACTTTTTTTCATGTCGTTGTTTTTTTTATTGATCTTTTTCAAATAGTCCTCCTCTAAAAGATAGTTGAGTGAAAAATATAGTAACTTAAATACCTCACATTTTAAATATTGTTATCTGCTCTTATTTATTCTTATTCATCTTTTATGCCAATTTAAAGTTGAATAAAAATTTAAAGACCGAAGTGAAATTAAATAGTTAATTGAAAGATATTTTATTTTTTAATTTTTACTATGACAGAATTGTCATAAGGTATGTCTGAAATGTCATAATGTCATAATGAAAGAATATATTAATGTTTCAATACCTCTAATGCTTTTTGATAATTAGGTTCATTGGCAATTTCTGAAACTTGCTCTGTGTATAATACTTTATTATTTTCATCAAGAACAATAACAACTCTAGAGCATAATCCTGCAAGAGGTGAATCAACAATCTCTAAATTATAATCCTTTGAAAAACTACTTCTAAAAGAAGAAAGTATTTCTGTATTGTTAATTCCTTCAGCTGCACAAAATCTTTTTTGAGCAAAAGGCAGGTCAGCTGAGATATTTAATACTACGACGTTTGTAAGGTCTGTCGCCTCTTTATTGAATGTCCTTACAGACATAGCGCAAGTTGGAGTATCAATACTTGGAAAAATATTTAAAACTTTTTTCTTTTTACCAAAGTGAGAGAGAGTTACCTCGGATAAATCAGATTTGACTAATTTAAAATCAGGAGCAATAGATCCCACAGCTGGTAAATTTCCTAGAGTGCTAACAGGGCCTCCTTTAAGAGTAATTTTAGTCATAAAAGCTTCCTTTGTTTTGTTGGTTGTTAATAATAACTATTGATAGGATTTAAATATTATTTGTTACTATAATCATAAAATATTTATAAGTCTTATGAATTTAACTTAAATTAATGTTCAGCTTATTTTTCAATTTATTTTGAAGGAGGTCTTTGATGCAGTTTTGCAGAATTTAAATCTAATCTTTTATGTTAGTTTAGTTTAATAGAGGAACTAAATTTAATCCAGATAGAGGAATTGGTAGGACGCTGTAGGGATGTTTGTAATCTACGCTTTGAAAATTTCCAATAGAAATTTTATTTTCAAATTCAGGTAGATTTGGTCTTGAATAAACCCATGTTGGATCAAGATACAACCATTTGCCACCAATGTATAAGGCCACAAAAACATGAGTAGCAGTTGCAGGTGCACCTCCTTCTGTATGATGGGCATTGGCCATAGTAATTCTCCAACGAGGAATTCCCACTCTTCCTAGAAGTGAGGCAAATAAGTGTGCTTTGGAAAAGCAAGCGGCCCATACTAAATTGTTGTGAGCTTGATAGTAGGTTGCAAATTGAAGTAGTGATGGCCATCCCCCATTTACAATTAATTTTGAATATTCTTGATTATTAATTTGAACTTTTTGACTTAAAAAATTCCATACTTTTTTAACTTTAATCCAAGTTTCTTCTTCGGTACGTGCAGTTGCTGTACCTGCTCCAATATCACTTATCATTTTAGTTATGAAGGGGTGAGATTGCTCGTAATCTTTAAAAAAAGTATTATCAGGTGTTGTGATCTCACCACCAACTCTTATCCAGAAGTTCCAATGAGCATTGTAGAGTTTAGTACCTTCATGGAGAGTGACCTCGGTTTTTAGAGTTGGAGTAGCTGCAAATGAAGTTGTGGAACTAAGAAGTAAAGTAGAAATATAAAGAGAAACAAGCAGAGAAATAAAAAGAATCGTAGTGAAAAAAGAGAAAAATAAAGGATGGAAAAAGTTAATTTGTTTTGTAATAATTTTCATGTTTATTGACCTCGTTCTTATTAAGTATTAAAGATACTTGGAAAAAGTAAAAAAACGATTAGTAGCACCTAATGTATAAATTTGCAATATCATTCGTATATAATAGTAAAAACAAATAGAAAAATTTAAAAAGGATTTTCAAAATGAATTTTGATGAAACTTTAGCAGCTATCAGTTCAATAAAAATAAAACAAATATTAGAACATTTTGAGATTTTTGGAATTGAGACTAGAAATAAGTATCAATTTATGGATGAAAAAAACTCCCCTATAGCTTTTGCTGCCGAACAATCCAAAGGTTTTGGATTTATGATATTAAGGCAAATTTTAGGTCACTGGCGTTCATTTAAAATTTCTTTTTTTGATAATGAGAGAAAGGAGATTTTTTCTGCCTATCATCCTTTCAGATTTTTTTTCCAACGAATAGAAGTTTATAATAACAATGAGCAATTGCTAGGGGCCATTCAGCAAAGATTTTCGATTTTTTATAAAAAGTTTGATATCGAAGGACCTAGAGGAAATGTAATTTTAACAATGTCTTCTCCTATATGGAGAATTTGGACATTTCCTATTTTAAGAGGGGATAGAGAGGTAGCTAAGATAGAAAAAAAATGGTCAAGTTTTTTAAAAGAAGCATTTACTGATGCAGATAACTTTTTACTTAGTTTTTTAAGCAATAATTCACTAACTCTAGCTCTAAGTATTGAAGAAAAGAAAATACTTCTAGCATCAGCAATATTTATTGATCTTCAATATTTTGAGAAAAAAGCAAATAGAGAGTAAAAAGTAAAATTCCATCCCCATACATACATAAGTAAAGAGGCACATCCAATTAGCGAAAGAACTAGTCCCCAATAGAATAGATATGGTCTAAAAGATAATTCGATTTGATGTTCACCTACTGGTAAAGCTACTCCAATAAATCCTAAATTGATTTTTTCTGTAGGAACTATTTTGTTACCTACTTTTATTTTCCATCCTAAATCATATGGTATAGAAAAAAAGAGCATTTTATTCGTTTCTTTAATAGTTATTTTACCTTTAATATGATTATGGTCAAAATATAAAATATTAAATTCATCTCTGCTTTTATGGGAAATTTTTTTTGCAGTGATATTCGAGATGTTATTGGAGGCCGTTTTAATATTTTTTCCTTTTATATAAAAGTTATTTAAAAGAGATGAACGCTCTTTTATAGGTACAGAAAAAAAATCTTTTTCTAAAATAGAATTGGAGAGGGGATAGGTGAAAGCAATAGGCATAGCATTTTTATTTTCGTATATATGGATATTGCTAATATCTTTTATGTGCTCTAAAGGTCCTTTCTCTTTATAATCATTATATTCATAAAAAATACTATAATCATGATTACCTCTATTTTTTGCTTCTAATTTATCTTTTATTAGATAATATTTTACGCCTACCAGATTGTTGAGGTTAAAATCTTTAAAACTATCTAAGACAACTCCGCTAGGCCCATTGTCTTCTCCCATTGCTGCTCGAAATGCTAAGTATGAATCTTGATTGAAAGAAAAATATGCTCTTGTTCCCTTATAATTTTGAAAAAGAGAATCATTTAAGAATACTGAATTGAAATTCTTTTCAACACGATAAAAACTTTTATCTATAGAATGTAGGTATGCCAATGCTTCATTGGTATGATCCAAATAGCTTCTGTTTTTACTAATGTATTCGTTTTTATGTAGAAGGTGTCTGTTTTTATTTACTGTTTTGTAAGAGAATGTTGTAAGTTCGATTATGGCCAACAAGAATATAAGATATTTAACTTTATTGTTCGCATGAAAAAAATAAAGTAACGAAACATAGGAAATTATATAAAAAATTACCAAATAATATGTTTTATGAATGATAGCATCTGCTGGAAAAGGTCGCTGAAGATAGGCCAAAATTAGAAATAAGAGAATAGCCAAGACACTTAAAAAGAGTATTTTCTTAGAAATGTATTTTTTTTCTATTATATGATTTAGGGAAATGGTGGATAGATATAAAAGAGTAAAATTTATCCACATACTATATCTATAATAAGTGCCTGCAAAAAGGTTAGACATAAATCTAAAATAAGGAGAGATTATATAGAGCACGCAGGGGATTATAATAAGGGTATGGATAAACCGTTCTCTCTTAGTTCCAAAAGCTAAAAACTGTGGCGCTATTAGAAGCACTAATATACCACTATAAAACGCTGGGGACTCCATATAGTTTGCCCATCCTTTATAATAAGATATACCTCCGCCTCCAAGAATATCATTAGAGAAAAAGCGTAATAAAGAAGTATAGATTTCCAAGGGGCCGGCCAATGAATAAATTGGGAAATTTGTTAGGTGATTAATGAATGATTGGTCACCACTTACGCGAGGACTTGTTAGTAGAGAGTAGAATTGAGGCAAAAAAATCAGGCCACTTAAAAGAATACCACATAAATAGAGTTTGCTTAAATCGAATAAGAAGAATGTAAATTTTTTTATACTACCTATATTAACTGTATCTTTCTCAACAAAGTAACGAAAGATAGCGTACAGAAATAAAATAAAAGAGAAAAGAATAAATATAAAGGTATCATTTATGGCCACTAGAAACATAGTACAAGGGAGAGGCCAATTCTTTTTTTTAATGTAAAATAGTTCAAATGACCAAAGCATTAGTGCAAAATAGATAGGCATGTTTATAAAAAAAGGCCATTGTGATCTAAGTATTACAGGTGCGGAAAAGGCACAAAGAAGAGCTGCAAGGGCCGCTGAATAATTATTTACTTTGAGTGTTTTTAAATATTGAAAAAAGATAAGAGCAATAGATAATATTTTTAAAATTTGAATGTAAACTAAAAAATATGCTATCTGTTCTTTGGAAGCTAGAAGTAACAGCGGCCAATGAAAGGGATCTGTTATATATAGGCCCCAAATGTTTTGCCCTAGTCCTATGTTAAAAGTCCAGAAAGGAAAACCATCACTTCGTAAATAATCATGGATAAGACCTAAAAGCGCTACTGTTTCATGATAGCTATCTACTCCTAAATCTAGATATACAAAAAGAAAATCATCAAAGATAAATTTATTGTAAATATATAAACACATCATGGAGATGATGGATATTAAGAAAATGCGCGGGTATTTCATCTATGTTTCCTTTTATATTTTCTTAAAGTTATTTTGGCAATTTTAGTTGCATGTTTTATAATTATTGTGATCATATATATTTTTTACAGCTTTTAATTTTAAAAAGAGGAGATAGATAGCTGTGATTGCAGATCAATTGGCCAAATGGCCGATATTTAAAAAATTTTCAACAAAGATTTTAACTATCTCGCCATATATTCTATGCTTATTACTGGCAATTTTGCAACTTTATTACATTTGTAAATATGCAGTTAATGTGCCTTTCTGGGATGAATGGGAATTTTTAAATCCAGATTTTTTGAACACATCTTTAAACTGGAAATGGTATTTTTCTACTCATAATGAGCATAGAATATTCTTCACTAAAATATATACACACATACTGTATATGATCAATGGCTGGGATATTAAGCAACAAACCATTTTAAATTATTTTATATTTTTGTTATTAGTTTATATTCTTATTCGCCTTGCAAGATCAACAGAAAATAAATCTTTAGAATTTAAAATGTTTCCAGTTTATATAGTATTCTTTTTTTCATCATTAAATTTTGAAAATCATATGTGGGCATTTCAAAACCAAATTCATTTTTCATTGCTTTTTATATTATTGGCAATTGTCTTTGGATTTAGGTTCAGCAATATACATTCAGCTAACATTTTTAATACTTTTTTATTTTCATTATGTTTATTGTCGGCCATGTTTTCTTTTTCAGCTGGTTTGGCCATGTCTTTTTCTCTCATGGTTTTATTTTTAGTAAGAGAGTGGATGATAGGAAGGTTAATATCCTTAAGAACATCGATGGTAGTTTTATTTATGTCCCTTGGTTTTTATTTTTGGTTTTTCTATTTAACACTACCATCTACTAATGGTAAATCTGCACTTTCTTTAGTCTATCCATATACAAAGATGTTTTGGTCTTATTTAATGGTACTCTTGGCACACGGTTTTGGTTTTGATGATAGTAATTATCGTCATGTTGGGATACTAATATTTTTGTTGTGGGTATTGGCGGCCACAATATTTATCAGCAATAGAAAACATTGGAGGAATGATTTATTTTTTAGATGGTTTTCTTTATCAGTGGTGATAATGAGTGCATTAGTATCAATTAGTTTAGGGCGAGCCCAAATGGGATTTGCTTCCGCATATGCTTCAAGATACACTGAATTTACCATTATCTTAATTCCTTCTATAGCAATGATGTATTGGCAAATCTTATCAGATGCTAAATATATGCATATGAGAAGAATATTTTTATCTATTTATTTTGTTGTTTTATTGCTTTCTTATTCTAATAATTTCAGTGATAAAATATACTTGGAAAATTTTAAGATTAAGCAAAGTGGAATACAGTGTTTACATGATACTGGAAAAAAATTATTTTCTAAGAATAATAACAGTGAAATTAAAAATACTTTTGTAAATGATCACGTCTTTGGGAATAATCACGCTCTTGGTAGTACCTATAGCTGTATCGATATTTATCCCATGGCCCTCAATGAAAAATTATTATTGGCCTATAAATTTAGAGTAAGCTTTACTCGTTCTATTGACTCGTTCTATTGACTCGTTCTATTGACTCGTTCTATTGATTTTTTTAACAGTTTTTAAAATCGCCCACAAATACCATTTTAAATACCTTGGTAACCATCTAAATAGAAGGAAGCGAGATGCACCGTTAGTTCTATCCCACCAAGCTGTTGGTACCTCAGAGATACTAAAACCAGCAACATATGCTTTAACCGCAATTTCCATTCCTACTTCAAAACCACCCTTGCTTTCTAGTTCTATAGATTTTAATAATTTTTGGCCGTATAATTTAAAGCTATTGGTTACATCGTGAGTGGGAAACCTTATCAAGTAACGAAGACTGACACCAGCAAGGCGAGAGAGATTCCTTTTAAGTAAAGGTCCTCCTATCTGTTTTCCCCCTTTCATATATCTTGAACCACAAACTAAATCGTAATTATTTTCAATTGCTTTTTTGTACATACTATTTATTACTTCTGGAGGATCAGAAAGATCTGCCATAGTAACTACTGCATATGGAGAAATGCTTGCTTTTAAACCTGTTTTTATAGCATTTAAGACCCCGATTTTTGTTCCTTGATTATTTTTTATAAAATCAATTTCCATTGCTAATTCTTGGGATGCACTGTGGGCCACTGGTAAAGTGTTATCTTTCTCAAAATCATATATTAAAAAAAGGTTATAAGGGACCTCTACCTTTTCTTTTATGAGTTTTAATGCCGAATAAATGTTGGCACTCTCATTATAAACAGGAATGATAATATCAATGCATCGACCTTCTTTCATTGATTATATTCCCCCTAATTCAATTTGATTCTTAATCCAAGGAATTACTTCATCTAGTATTTGCTCTAAGGTGGTGTCGGCGGTGAAACCTAAAACTTCCTTTGCCTTAGTAGTATCAGGAACGCGCATTTGAACATCATATTTAAAAGGTTGATCGCAAACAAAGTCAAATGGCCTATCATAATTAATTTTTTTCCAAATAGTTTTTGCTAATTCAAGAACAGTTGTTGAAATAGGAGTAGAGAGATTAAAGCTTTCATTTATTGCTTTTGGGTGTTCTATACAAATGCGAATACCTTTGGCCAAGTCACCTGCATAAGTGTAATGACGAATTTGGTTTCCATTACCTAGAATGTGCAGTGGATTTTGACCTTTTAAAACTTTTTGAACTAAATCAGGAACTACATGGGCCAATGCTAATTTTATATTTCCGGAGTAAACCTCTTTATCTGAAACCGCCCTTTTTTCTCCCACTCCTACACAATTAAATGGTCTAATGATAGTGAATGGAAGTGAATGTTGCTCATATGCTCCCTGAGCATAATATTCTGTTGCTAATTTTTGGAATCCATAGGTGCTAAGAGGTGGAGGAGATAGTCTCTCCATTCCTTCTTTTGTTGGGTAGGTGGTCACCGATTCAAACACCATACTAGAACTCATCACATTTATTTTCTTTAAACGACGATTTTTAAAGGCCCAAATAGCAGCATCAAATGTTGATGCCATAATTCTTTCATTTTCTGCTAATAGATCATAAGCGAATTCATGAAAATAAGAGATACCTCCAATCATGGCAGCGGCAGCGAGAATTTGATCACAATCAGAAATAAGTTCTTTCATTAGATCAACATTTTTAGCATCTCCTTCTACAAAATGATATTGTGGATGATTATCATATGACTTTTGAATTTTTCCATACTTTGAGTAATTATCAATACCATAAACAGTATACCCATGATCTAGTAGTTCTTGAACTACGTAAGCACAAATAAAACCGGCAGAACCTGTAACTAAGATTTTCATTGTTTTTTCCTAATTATTTCTCTTATTTGATGGCGCTTAAAGATTGCTTAAAGATTGTTCTAAGATTGTTAACTACTTCCATACACCCCAACAATCAACATATGGTTTGCTAATTTTTAGAGATAGATATTCTTTATGAGGTACCCCTAAAATTATCCCATCTGCTATTTCGAGTGCTGATGCTAAAGGTAAGTTATCTTTATCTTTTAAATAGGAGTCAGTAATCAAAGGAGTTGCCATTTTTATTTTTAATATTTTTTTCACTTTGAATGCCAAGCTCTCTCTCGTATCATCATTGTTTGCCTTGAAGGACATTCCAAGTATTGCAATCTTTTTTCCTTTAAGCTGTCCAACGCCACCTAGCTTTTTTTCCATTTGATCAACTAAGAAGACAGGAAGACCCTCATTTACTAACATTGCTGATTGCCCAAGAAAAAAATTGTTTTTATGGAAGGCCGAGAGTTGCATGGTATCTTTAAACAAGCATGGACCAGCGGCCAGTCCTGGGCGAGGAAAGTGCTGAGCACGAGGATAATCATCTCTAACAGCATTAAATATTCGATAGAAGTCTAATTCTTGAGATTCAGTGATCATATAAAACTGGTTAGCAATGGCAAATTCAATATATCTCCAAGCATTGGTCATTAGTTTGGCCACTTCTGCTTCTTTAGGTTTTAGACGGATTATTTTAGGAGCAACAGTTGAGAAGAGAGTTGCGGCCTCCTCTTCAGCTTCTTGAGAAGTGGCAGATACTATTTGTGGAAGTTGAAAGATTTCTTCAATTCCTTTCCCTTGCACAATACGTTCTGGACAGAAAGCAAGTTTAATAGGGGAAGTAGGAGCAGAAGCAGTAATAGGAGATGAACTACATGAAAAATGCTCTTTTAGCAGATTATCAATTAATTCAATTACTCCAGGGTAAACAGTACTTCGAAGGATAATTAACATTTCCTTTCTTAAGTATGGCAGATAGTCTTCTATTACTTTAACCACATCTTGTATTCTAGGATTGTGATGCTCATCAACGGGTGTGCCAGTCACAAAAAAGACTATATCTGCTTCTTTTAGAGCATTTCTATTTGTGTTGGCCCTCAAATTTTTTCCAATGACTTCTTTTAATATATCCAGTGCGCCTTCTTCCAAAAAAGGAAGTTCTTTATTATTAACCATGTTTACAGCATGTTGGTTGATATCTACTAGGCATACAAGATGTCCAACTTTTGCTAATGCTAATCCAAGAGGCAGACCAACGTGACCTAAGCCACCAATTATTGCAATACTTTTTTGCATAAATTTATACTTATACCTTAATTTGCATTTTAATTTTCTAGAGTAATTTCTAAAATATTCTCGATAATATCAAAAAAATATTAACTGACAATATAATTGACCCAAGGTAAACGCATTTAAAATTTATTGATTTTTAATTTTACGGCCCTGCAGCTACGGCCAAAAAAAAAACTAAAAATACCAGAGTATATTGCTTGAATAATTTTAGCAAATTGCTTCCAACATAGAATTGTTGAGAGAAAAATTCATTATAATCTCGGGATAATCTCGGGGTCAATTTGTTAAGGCCAATTTGTTTAAGTATATTTTACGAATACCGATATGCAGAGATAGCTAATGATTATGTTAAATTTGTAACAGGTTAAATGCCAAATTAGATCGTTTCAATTGTAAATTTTTTAATGAAAGGAGTAAATTATGTCTAATTTTTTCAATCTTACAGTAGTGATTGCCATTATGCCTATTTTGTTTTTATATACATTTTTTTTTGATTCTGTTTCAGCACAAATTAATTTACAAAAATGTCCAGACTACTCCAAAACAACAGATGCTTCTATTAAAAGTGAGACCCTTGGTAAATGTGCTAAACTGGTGTTTGAAAAAGAGGGACGTGAAAAAGCATTCAAAAATTTTAATGACCCCAAAGGCGGATTTGTTGAGGGAGAAGTATATATTTGGACCCTAGATACCAATGGAATTTGCCTTCAACACGCAGTAAATCATAAATTAGAAGGAATGGTTACAAACAGAGTGAAGGATAGCAAAGGAAAACCTTTTATTGCCGAAATACTAAATTTATCACAGAAGCAAGATGCCGGACGAGTAGAGTATAGCTGGACACACCCAACTAGCAAAAAGGTCGCTGATAAAATCACTTTTTTTATTAAAGCAAAAGATGATAAAGGAGATGTGATACTATTAAATGGCCACTACAAATAAAAAAATTAACGAAAAAATTCTATTCATTCTATTTATACGTCGACATTTTATGGGGTGACATTGGCCATTTCCACTTCTAATAAAAAAACAAACTTGTGGTATTAAAGGATGACAAGCATGTTAAAATTAAATTTAAATAAATGCTATCGAAAAAAAGAATCTTTTTATTTCTTTTACCTTACAGTTTCAGGTTTTTATCTATTTTTTTTATTATCTTTCTTTTCTGTCTCCAATAGCATAGCAAATGAGATTGAAAAAATGTGCTCTGATCTTGTAACTAAAGCTAGCTTGCATATCGAAAAAGTTGGATTAGAACAGGCCTTTAAAGATTTTGATGATAGAAATGGAAAATTCTACAGTGATAAACTATATCTTTATACCTTAACTAGCAATGGAATTTGTATTCAGCATGCTGAAAATCATGCTTTAGTAGGGATGGATACTAGGAAAATGAAGGATCCCAGTGGAAAGTGGTTTATAAAAGAGATGATTATTCAATCGGAAAAGAGCAAAAGTGGTTGGATTACTTATTTGTGGACTAATCCGAAAACAAAAAAAATAGAACATAAAAAAGTATTTTATATAAGAATGGATAATTTAAAAGATAAGAAAATTGAAAGTGGAGTTGGTATAATTGTGGTCAGTGGTTTTTATATAAATTAAGAAACATTGAAACATTATAGAGGAGTTTCTATATAATGTGCCAAAAGTACTTCAAGGAGAATGAGCTTGATGAAGAGGTATATTGAAAATCTAAAAATAATGAAAAAAATACTTATTGCTCCTGTATTGGGCACACTTTTGATCTTTGTTTGTTGGCTAGGTGGCAAACAAGGAATGAACAATTTAGATTATGTTGTGAAAGATTTTTATAATTCAAGATTTATGAGTTATCAGCAAGTATCTTTTTTACTTATTAGAGCTATCAGCAGTAATGCAAATATGTTTAAGGCGATTCAATGGTTCAGCTCTAATTATGATAAAAAGATTTCCAATGAACTTTTGGAGGAGACTAATAAAGATTTGGCGGCCATGAGTGTGGCCATTAATAAAATTATGGCCAATAAATTTACTGATAGTGAAACTAGAAAAGCGTTAGGTGTTGTATCCAAAGAACTAGATAATTATAAAGCAGATGTTCAGAATATTTCAGTATTACTACCTGCTGATCCAAATGCCGCCATAATGTTTGGAGCAGGATTAGATACCAATTTTGAAAAAATAAAATTGGAATTAGAAAAATTGATAGAACATGAAAGAAAATTAGCGGAAAAAAATTACACTTTCTCGCAAACGAGTTATCAAAGATATCAAACTCTCACTTTGCTAATCTTAATCTTAGCAATAATGGTTCTTTTATCAGTAAGTGTATTGATAGCAAGAATCATTACTAATCCTATTTATAATTTAGAAAAAAAATTAGAGATAATTTCTAAAGGTAATTTGCTCGTAAATCTTAATCTAAATACAAATGATGAAATCGGTCATTTGGCCTCTTCTGCGAATACCATGATGAATACCATTCGCCGGATGACTTCGGATTTAAACGTAGAGATGAGAAAAGTATCTAACTTACTTAATAACATGAAACAAGCGGTGTTCACGGTGGATAGAACTTATAAAGTAATCTCTCCAGTCTCTGATTACGCTAAAAATATTTTTTCTATAGATATTGTGGATAAAAATATTTTTGATTTTTTATTTGCCAAGATAGATAAAAAAAGCACAACTTTTTCCGACCTGCAAACTGCAATGACAGTGGTTTATGATAACAATTCTATGCAATGGATGCTAATGGAAGATAATTTGGTTTCTAAGGTTGTCTATCAAGCACAACCTAATCAAGAAGAAAGGCTGCTCAATATATCTTATAATCCATTGATTAATGAAAATGACTTAGTTGAGTCGATCATGTTTGTAGTAGATGATATTACCGAAATAACTAAATTGGAGCAGAAAATTGAAAAGGAAAAGTGTGAAAATAACAAGAGAATGAATATTTTGCAGGAAATATCCGCCAGAAATTCAGAGGAATTAAAAAGTTTTTTTAATAGTATTTTTACCATGCTTGAAAAAAACCGTGATCTAATCCATCATTTAGGAGCGCAAAAGGAATACATTCACGAGATATTTCGAAATCTACATACCATTAAAGGAAATTCTCGAATGCTTGCCCTCTCTTTGCTGGCAGAGAAGGCCCATTTAGCAGAAAATGTAGCAGCTGATTTACGCAAAAGTTTAAATGATCCCAGAGAGGTTTCCAATGAAATTATCCAGAAAATGCAACAATTAAACGATGAACTTACCTATTTGGCGCAGGATTATTCCAATTATGCAGAAAGATTATTTAAAATTGAAAACGAATATAAAACCAAAAATATTATAAACCTGCATCGTAGATATCTATCTGTGGAGAATGTTCTCTCTAATAGTGAGAAAAACCTTTCTCAACTTTCCTCTGCTTTGGAAGAAGATATTGCCAAGTTAAATGATCAGGAGATTACTGAATTGTTTACTACTTTTTGCCTGCAGATTAAATCAGCAGATATCGATGCTGCCATTAATAGCTACTATCAAATTGGCACTCGCTTGAAATCGATATACTTGAACTCTTCATTTTTTAGGCCATATACATATAATTTAGAAAGATGGAGTAAGATCTTTAACGAGATATTTGCCATTAGTCTTCATTACTTAAACTGGAGAAGCACTATAGAGAATCAGCAAGAGAATCAGCATGACCCCAATGCTGTTAATAGCACCGCCGATTTACAATCTATAGTTAAGCATGTGCTTCTTTATGCTAAAGAAAATGAATTTGCTCTGATAGAATTCTACCTTCAGAGTATCTATTTAGAATTGGAAGGTAAATTTTCCCTTGATAGATTAAATGCGCTTTTCGAAAATATCTGGTCATACCTGGCGCTGATTTCTTCTTTTGATTCCATTATTTTACTTACTAAAGAGAGCAGATCCAAGCTACTAAACAATTTAAACAGCAATGCTAGCATCGATGGTAACGAATTTTCGATTAGAAAAAATATTTGTATTATAGTTTCGGTGCTAAAGGCCCTCGATAATAGTGGCAGAGAGGAATTCTTCGAAACCTATAGGAAAATTTGTGGGCATAAAAATAAAGGCCAGGCCTACAGCGATTTCATATCTAGCGCGAATAATACTTTTGATATTAGTAAGTTCTATTCTTGGCTAATTAGCTATGACTTTTCTAATCAATCTCTATCTATAGCAGAGAAATTAAATTCTTTCACTTTTGCGGTACCATCCCTCACTAACTATCGCTATCAATATGTTATTGATCTTATCCATCTACTAACAATGCTATCTGGAGATGAGATTTCCCTTGGCCACTGTCCAACCAAAAAGATAGAGGTGCTGGATAATAATCTTTGCAAACTCAGAGATTTCATTATTAGTAAAGTAAAGGAAACCAGAGACGCTGAGGGACTGCTTTATTTGAAAAAGCTAAGTGAAAAGCTAGAGGATGTTTCTCTCAAGCAATCATTTTTAAGCTTCTTTCAAATGACTAGAGACATTTCTGCCCGTTTAGGGAAGAATATTGATCTAAAAATTGTAGGAGCAGATATATCGGTTGATCGAGAAAAACTGACCAAGATTAACGATTCCTTAATCCATTTGGTTAGAAATGCGCTTGATCATGGAATAGAGCGCCCGGAAGAGCGATTATCCTTGGGCAAGAGCGAAGAAGGCCATATTAAAATAACTTTATTAGAGTTGGAAAATAATACTATTCAAATCGATTTGTCTGATGACGGAAGAGGCCTAGATGCTGAGAAAATAAAGCAAAAAGCTATTGAGAAAGGAATCGTTAATCAGGACAATTTGTTCCACTATTCCGAAAAACAGCTCTACAATATTATCTTCTTACCAGGATTTAGCACTAAGGATAACGTTGACGAGCTATCAGGAAGAGGGGTAGGGATGAATATAGTGAAAAAAAATATTGAAATGATGGGAGGAGAATTAACCATTCAATCGCAAGCAGGACAAGGAACTACTTTTAGCATACTAATAAAAGATTTAGCCTAAATTGAATTTAATATGACTTCCCATTTTGGATGAAAATAAAAAATAAAGGGGGGATGACATTGGAAAGAGCGTTTAAAATATGTATAATCGATGATAGCAAAACAGTTAGAGACGAACTTCGAACTTTATTAGAAAAAGAAAAATATGAGATAGTAGAAGCAGATGATGGGTTAAATGGTTTAAAAATATTGGGCCAAAACAGGGATGTAAATTTGATTGTTACGGATGTTAATATGCCCAATATGGATGGAATTATCATGTGCAGAAAAATTAAAGAAGACGAATTATTAAAAGATATTCCTATCATGATGTTTACAACCCAATCAGGTACAGCTGAGCTAGAGCAGGGCAAAGAAATTGGAATCACATCTTGGCTAACTAAACCATTAGTTCCTGATAAATTTCTCAAAGTTGCAAATGCTATTCTTAATAAAAAGATCATGAGCTGGAAATCGGTATTAAAAAAGGATATTGCATAGAAGGGTCATGATAATTTGAATACCGACATAATTCCCTGAAAAGACATTTACGAGTAAATGTTACGAGTAAATGTCCTCGCTGAGTTAAAACTAGCTGAAATTTCCATTGCAATGACTTTATAATTTTGTTATCACGATCAATATTATATTTTTAAAACAAATTATAAGGGAGTTTGGATGGGAGATATTTTAACAAATCTTTTTTCTAATTTTTCTGTTTGGAACAAAAACCTTGAGGATGTAGAAAAATTTGTTGATGCAGGCGGTGATTTTTCTTCCATACCTTTACTTAATTTACACTCTCTAATTAAAAAATCTTCAATTCCCTACGACATGCTTCCCTCGCTCCTACCAAAACTAACATTTGAGCAGAGACAACTGCTACTAGACTTAGATTTTTGGCAAAAAGACACTCTAGATGTAAAGAATTTTAACTTTTGGGTTGAAGTATACTCTCAAGTTAAGGAAGAAGAGATTCAATTTGAATTTGTTCAAGGAACCACATTTTCTTTATTTATCAAGGCCAGATTTAATATATGGACTTTTGATGCGGAAGAACCACTATACCCTGAGCACGATAATTATTTTATTACTCCAGATAATCAATTGTTATTTGAATTTGATGATGATTTTTATTACGTACGTGAAATTAAAATGTTGATTGATGTTTTATATTCAAATTTGGGAGTAGAGAAGGCCTATGCTCACTTATTTAAAATAATTAGTGACTCTTATAGTATGATGATTGAAGATGAGTATCGTATGAAGGTTGGTCGCTTGGAAGAAGAGGGGATAGTTGATTATTATAGGGCCTTAGAAATCTGTTCATCTCTTTCTTCTATTCCTAGTTTAAACAATTATCTATTAAAGAAAAAAGATAATTTTATAAAAAGTATTTTTACTAAGGCCACAAAAGAGACCCCTTCTGATGAAGAGATCAACAATATAAATGTTCACGCTAATTGGCCGATTCACTTATACGAAGAACTTGCTGATATAAAAGAGGAATTAAGTAAAATAAAATCCGATAAAAGGAAAAGATATTTGCAATTTGATTTTGTTCAATTGATGAATTCAACTATGGTTCTAAATAATTCCTTTAATAGTAGTACTCTAGCATTAACAGAATTGGGTAAAGAGACAAAAAATATTGTTACTTTAGGTTTTGAATACTTAATTCAACAAATGAAACTCTCAAATTCAAAACCAAATTCAAAACCAATTTCAAAACCAAATTCAAAGTCAAAGTGTGATTGTGGTTGTGATGGAGAAATTAATAATAATAATATTAATGTAAAAATTGTTGAAGACTATAGTTTTAAGGAGGCCTTAAAAGAAGAAGGAATTTTTAAAATTTATGATTTTGTAGATCTTTATAAGTGTGGGTATACTTTAATTAAATTAAACCAGCAAAGAATAAAAAATGCTTTAAAAAATAGTGCTTTTGATAGTGAAAAGAGTGAGTATTTTTTAGGTTCTTACTTAAACGAATTGGTTGATAATTCTTTTTCTCTCTCTTCAAATATCAATACTGCTCAAATAGACAATTTATTAGATTATGAGAAGTGGAATCAAAAGATTGAATTTTTCTTAAGTATTCTTCCTTATATTAAAAGTTTTCATAAAACATTAAGTGATTTAATTAAAGAAAGTAAAATTAGTGATGCGTATTACTTAAATTATAACTTAGATAATATTGATTTCGAAGCATTGATCATAAGTAGTTTTGCTCGATTTGTTTTAGATGATGTGGATGCCAATTCCAATTCTAGTTCTAAAGACAAAAAACCTAAAATGGGTTTAACAATTTCTGAATTTAAAAAATTTATTAAAGATAAGGAAATTTTAATTGAGAATAAGATTGCAGATTTTAATGATAGCAATAAATTGAAAAATAAAATTTTACAATTTAGAGATACATTTGGTTTTAGAGAAGTAGCAGGTTTTGACAAATATTTATATGAGATATTAGATCAGCATTTAAGTGGAATTTTATCTTCTAACGATTCAGGTAACGATTCAGGATTTGATATTGCTGAAAGTGATCTAATTCATGTTGGAGGTCCTATAATATTTCATCCTGATTTAGGGGCCGATTTAGAGGCCGTCAAACAATGAATAAATTGCCTGTAAAATCCTACAAATTAAATGGTGTCCTACGAATTTGATGATGAGAGTAGTTCAATAATTCGCGGGCGTAATTTATTACTCTCAATAATTTCATCAATAGAACCAACCTCTTTGGCGCGTTCTATACTATGTATTTGATCAAACTCTTTGGCCAATTGTAATTGATTATTACTTTCTACCTCTTGATATATGCGATCATAGGTAGTGCTATCAATTTTTCCTGCTTGCAAATCTTTTTGCGCTTTTTTAACTCTATTATTTGTTAGAGTGCGATCACTTATTATTCGAGGGAAAACCACAGCAGCAGCAGCGCCTCCTCCAATTACTGAAGCAAAGGTATTTTTTAGCGCCAGCACCTTTATGTTTTTATTTAAGCGCTTAGAAAATACTACATAGGCCCCTCCGTGATATCTTGCAATCACCACAAATATTATTGATCCTTTAAAATTTACAACAGATCTTCCT
Organism: Oligoflexia bacterium; assembly: GCA_015232015.1. Classification (GTDB taxonomy): domain Bacteria; phylum Bdellovibrionota; class Bacteriovoracia; order Bacteriovoracales; family Bacteriovoracaceae; genus JADFZW01. Next base: position 24,695 of record JADGAM010000007.1, read on the forward strand.
ATCTCTGCTCCAAACTCTAATTGGTGATTTCTCAGTGATTCAGGGGAGCCATCAAAGCCTGATAGGTTGGCCAGGACTACTAATGGCAAACGATTGCTAAAAGCATTTATTGAACGAGCGACTTTTTTACTAGACATTGGAAATAATGTTCCCCCTGTCCAAATATCAGGACCATCATTTGGAATTTCCCCAAGGCGTTTGAGGGGCCTGCTTTCAATACCAATTAAACCTACAGCATGTCCACCAATACGTGTTTGCCAACTTACAGCGGTTTCAGCATTTTCAAGTTGTCTCCATCGTTCTAGATAGAATGAATCTTGATCGATAAGTGATTTCATAACTTGTCTTATATCAAAGGGACGCTTTCTTTCAGCATTCAGGTGCGTTCCTAAAATATCACCAATTGTTTTTAATCCTTGGGCCACAAAATCATCATAGGGATAATTATTAACATCTCTTTCAAAGGGATCTGTTGTTTGTAGGCGTGTAGGATTTTTATGACCACTTATTTTATATGTTAATTCATAATGATTAAATAATAGTTGATAGGCCTCATCTATATCTTTAACTTGAAATTGAGACTCACCATTTGGTCCCATAATCTTTTCTACTCCACCAATACTTATATTATCTTCTGCAGATACACTACCAGAATATTCTAATGCTTTTTTTCCAGTAAGTAGCATAGAGCCTTTTTCAGTCATAATGAGCAGTCCATTAGTATGCATAAGCATAGTGGCCTCCGCATTCCAATAGGATTGAGCGCCTACATTTACTCCTGCTACAATTAGATTAATTTCGCCTCCATTTTGAGTGAAATTTATTATGCGTTTTAAGACCGCTGCTGTCCAATCTAAATTTTCAGTTCCACTTTTAATATCAATGCGAGCTCCTGATGAAAATGGAACCCATTCAATAGGGATGTTCATTTCTTCTGCTAAATCGATGGCGCCAATAATTGCTTTACACTCCCCTTCGGCCAGAGAACCATAATCACGAGAGGGATCTCCAATAATTAAAACTCGTTTGCAGAGAATTTTTGATATTGGAAGCTTATGAGAAATAATACCTACCACTACATTGGAGGAGTTTTGACCATAGGCCCTTCCTTTCTGGGAAATAAATTTTTGCGAAGTTGGATCTAAATCCCACTCTTCAAAATTTTCCTCTGCTTTTTCCGCTGTTGCTGTTAATTTACTTATTAGATCATAGGGATAAATGTGACCTTGTTGTTTGGATTTTGCAATTTTGTTTTCATAATCAGACAAGGATTTAAGTAAATCATTTTGATATTCTTGTTCAATAATTTTAATTTCAGGAGAGAAGGTGATTTTAATTTCTCTTTTAATTTCTTTTTTGATTTGTTTATCTTGTTTTGTTTGGCCAAAACTGTTTTCATCGGAATTCGAGATAATAATATCATTATCTTCTTTTGTAGTAGAATACTTAGTAGGAATTCCACAGTTGTAATAGATAATATATTGTTCAATTACCTCTGAAAAAAATTGATCTTTGTTGCTAGTAAATAATTCATTAACTTTGTTTTTAAATATGTTTTGATTTTTGGGGTCAATGCTTTTACTAAGACAAATAATAATTCGATTAAGCAAAGTACGCTTTTTCATTTTGGCCATACTTAATCTTATTTCATGAACTGCTTCTAAAATCTGTTCGTTATGAGTACTTTTAAGTTCTGGAAATTCTATGAAAGCAAAATACCTTTCATCTTTTTTATTGGTTAATCCTTGTAAAAAATAAATATATTGTGGTTCAGACTTTTTTAGAAATGTAATATTAAAATTCATTAATAGTTGGATGTTGAATAATTTTTCTTTGTAAGGCTCGAGATAAAGAAAGTTTGATTTGCTTTGATTAAGATTAAAGTTATGAACGATGGATTGTCTTGTTGGCAATAAAGTCACTAAAGTAAGCTGATTAAGATATAAACCCCAATTGTATTTTTCTATTAAAGAAACATATTCTTCCTCTTGAGCAAGATCTTCCATTTTTGTATAAATTATCAGTTCTTTTTCTTTTGCATTTTTATCACTAAAAAATTGATGATATATATCAACAACAGTTGTGCTTTGGTCAGGTGCGATCGTTAAATAAAAATCAATATCTTCAGTTAATATATTGGTTATTAATAAATTATCTTTTAAATGAAAGAAATTTTTATTTAAGAATTTTATGTCTCTATTATTTCTTATTGCGAGTATTTGACTAACAAATTTTTGATTGTAGGGATCATAATTATTTAATATATCAAAAAGAATTTCATGATTACTATATATTAATTGATCGAGAGCATATTCTTTTGTAATTTTGGTGTTCTTTGTTTCTAGTTTTGAATTATAATTTTTAAATGCAAATAATAGGTGAGAGGCAGTGTCAGCAAGTAAAGAGTTATTATCTTTTGTTAACTCAACTAACTCTGTTAAATTTTTATAAAAATCATGCCCTATTAATCTTTGAAGTAATTCATGTCTACCCTTAGAGAGATCTTTAATTTTAAGTAGTGTATTTAAAAGTAATAGTTCTTTATCTTTTAAGTGAGCGTGCGATTGATAAAGACGAAATAATGTATGACGAGTCATCTGATTTTTATCGATATCATTTACACTCACGCTCACGCTCACACTTACACTTGGGTTTGTACTATAAATTTTTATCGCCTCGGTTATGGCGGTAAGAAATTTTTCAGGAAGGCCTTTTTCTCTATCAATGTCTCTTAAAAAGTAGTGACGAAGATAATCTTGATAATTAAAAGGTCTGGCATTCTCTTTTTGTAACAGCATCTCTTTGGAGAAAAGTTTTTCGATGGCGATAAATTTTTTCACGCCACTCCAAAGCAGCATTATATAATCTTCAAAAATATACTTATGTTCATTTAAATAGTTATCCAGGGATTCTAAAATACTATTATTATAAATATTTTCTGAAGAGGGAATATAATCATGACCTGAAAATGTACTAGAAAATTCTCGTTTTAATGCCTCCCATTTTTTTTCAGGGTGATTATTATTTTTTTCAACACTTAATTCACTAAAATCAATATTTTCTACATTTTTTGCATTTTCTACATTTTCTATACTTTTTTCTTGAGATGCTGATGTTTGCACCAGTGTTTGGGAGTGATTATTTTGATCACTTTCAACTTCAAATAAAACTTGTCCCGCCTTAACTTGCTCCCCTAAGCGAATAGACATTGAAGATATTTTTCCATCTTGAGTTGCAAGGACTGGCATCTCCATCTTCATCGCTTCAAGAATTAAAAGTAGATCGCCTTTTTTAACCAAGTCACCCACTTTAACTATAGTTGATAAAACCATAGCGGGAATGTGAGATCTTATTATACCTTGGCAATCTAATTCTATTGAATAGGGAATTCCATCAATTTCACATTGAAGGAAATCACTTCTTTCAATTATTTGTACAACATATTTTTTTTGATCGTTAACAAATAGAGTAGCACTCGGGCCCATTTTAAAATAACGAACAATAATCTCGTTTCCTTCAACTTGAATATGATAATGACTCTTAGGTGTTCGCCTTATATGAAACTGATATTTTTTTCCTCTAAAAGACACTGTTATATTGTTTAAATTTTCTAAGAAGATATTTCTTGGAGTACTATATCTTTTAAAATTTCTCATAAAATTTGAGAAAGCGTCGAGGTAACGTTGCTCGTATTGGTAAATGGCGGCCACTACTAAGGCCAAATGCCAATTTTTTCGTACAATAAATGATGTTGAAAAGTAATTTGAATTTGAGTTTGAATTGGAATTTTCTTTTTTTTCAGTTTCAATTTTAATGTTGATATTGTTATTATTGCTATTATTGTCATTAACAGACGGCTTATTATTACACTCTAATAAATTTTTTACAAATGAAGTATTAACTGCTCCCGCTTGAAATCCATTAGTTTGAAGCAAAGTTTTTAAAAAGGCCCTATTAGTTGTTCCCTTTTCAATTTTTATTTCTAAATCATCTATGGCGGAAATAAGTCTTGAAATTGTCTCTTCTCTATTAGGCGACCAAGCAATTATTTTAGCAATCATCGAATCAAATTCGCTTGAGATGGTACAACCTTGTTCAACTCCAGAGTCAAATCTAATTCCTGCGCCTGCAGGAGGAATTAAGTGAGAGATAAGTCCTGGTGAAGGTGTGAAATTTTTTTCCGCATCTTCAGCGTTTAATCTTACCTCTATGGCCACGCCTCTTCCACGTGCAGTAAGAGCAGACGTCGTAGATATTGTAGAGGAATCAAGCTTTTCTCCCATAGCAATTTGAAGTTGCATTTTTACTAAATCAATTCCAAATACTTGCTCCGTAATAGGGTGTTCAACTTGTAATCTAGTATTAACCTCCATAAAATAGGGATAGGCCCTCACTACATCATAAATAAATTCCACTGTGGCCACACCTGAGTAATTGGCAAAAAGAATTAAATTTTTAGAGGATTCCTCCATTAATTGCATTAATCGAGGATCAAGATTACTTGGAGGTGTCTCTTCAATTATTTTTTGATTATTTCTTTGAACGGAACAATCACGCACTCCAAATGTAGTAACATTTGCATATTGATCAGCGGCCACTTGTACTTCTAAGTGACGGCCGACCTCTACTAGGGCCTCCATAAAAATAATTTCGTTACCTGTAATTCTTTTTGTTTCTGCTAATACTGATTCGTAGGCACTTGTAAGTTCATCTTCACTTCTCACGAAGCGAATGCCTCTACCTCCACCACCATTTGCTGCTTTTAAAATCACAGGGTAACCAATTCTTCTTCCCCAATTTTTAGCATCATCGAGGTCAATGATTGGTCCTTCACTCCAAGGAAGAATTGGCACATTTGCTTCTACTGCAACTTTTTTTGCAGTAATTTTATCACCTAGTAATTTCATTGAGTAAGATTTTGGCCCAATAAATACCAAACCATTATCCTCTAGTAATTGTACAAATGAATGATCTTCAGATAAAAAACCCCAGCCAGGCCACACACCATCACACTCGCTATTAATAATTGCTTTAAGAATGAATTCAGCATTTAGGTATGGATTTCCCTTGATGTTTTGATATCCATCAAGAGTAGAAAGAGCAATTGCAAGATCCGCCTTCTTTACAAATGGTGAGTTTCTATCACTCTCCATAAAATAAGCAACTGTAGAAATAGAGGTATTTTTTAGAATGTTGTACTCTTTAACTGCTTTGATAAATCTAACAGCTGCTTCTCCTCTATTTATAATGGCCACTCTAGAATTTGACTTTAATTTTGATGGATTAGATAAATGCATAATAATTGTGCTTTAGTATAAAAAGGTGGATAATGATTATAATATTTATAGTTACTATTAATAATACGAATATCATTTATCTGCAAAGTTAAATTATCTTTAAGATATCTTTAAGATAATTTTATAAAGGTGAATAAATTGTGAGCGAAGAAAAAAATATCAACAAAGATGATAAAGAGAGTGGTGAGTTAATACGTGAGATGGGTTTAGTTGCTGCAACTGCAATAGTAGTTGGTTCAATGATTGGTTCTGGTATTTTTATTGCCCCTTCTATTATGGCCGGCCTCATAGCAAGTCCGGGAATTATTTTTTTAATTTGGATATTTGCAGGAATTTTTACTATTCTTGGGTGTTTAAGTTATGGCGAACTTGCAACAATGTACCCTAAGGCCGGAGGACAATATGTTTTTTTAAGAGAGGCCTATTCACCTTTAATTGCATTTCTTTTTGGATGGACTCTATTTTTAGTAATACAAACCGGTTTTATTGCAGCAGTGAGTGTGGCCTTTGCAAAATACTTAGGCATTTTCATTCCATTTTTATCTGAAAAAAATATTTTATTTAGCGTATCGTTGCCGTTTTCACAGACACCATTTAATATTAATTGGGCCCAGGTGGCAGGTATTATCAGTATAATGTTTTTAACCTTCATAAATACTCTTGGTGTTGGTACCGGAGCAAAGGTACAAAATATAAGTACCATTTTAAAAGTGTTAGCAATTTTTTTGTTAGTCTTTTGTGCTTTCTTTAGTAACAAGGGAAGTTCACAAAATTTATTACCGCTGCTGTTTCCTCAAAATCAAGTTATTAATATGGCCCTAATTGCTGTTTTAGCTGTGGCCATGTCTAAAGCACTTTTTGCATACGATGCTTGGAATACAGTGACCTTTATTGCTGAAGAGGTGAAGGCCCCAGAAAAAAATTTACCTCGCTCTCTTTTTGCAGGCGCACTGATTGTTATGGTGGCAAATGCTCTTATTACTTTGGCCTATTTTTATCTTATTCCAGTTAATGATGCTGCTTCCATAGCGGATAATCGCATAGGTGCTCGAGCATCTGAAATAATTTTTGGAGGACCGGGAATATATTTTATTTCAATTGCCATTTTAATTTCAACGTTTGGTTGTAACAATGGACTGATCTTAGGAGGAGCGCGAGTATTTTTTGCTATGGCCAGAGATAAATTATTTTTTAAAAGTTTTTCTCAACTCGACTCCAAATATAAGATTCCCAAAATGGCCCTCTATTCACAAGCAGTATGGGCCTCACTTCTTACATTATCTGGAACATATAGTGATCTTTTAACCTATACTACATTTGCATCCGTTTTATTTAATATGATGACTGTTATTGGAGTATTTGTTTTGCGTAAGAAACGGCCTAATGTTTTTCGCCCTTATAAAACAGTTGGTCATCCATTTGTACCCTTGATTTATATTCTAGTAGCATTGCTCTTTTTGATTTTTATAATTCAAGGAGATCCCATTAATTCCTTAAAGGGATTGGGTTTGGTTTTGCTTGGAATTCCAGTGTACTTTTTCTTTAAAAAAAGGGCCACCTAAAGATAATGCCTAAAATTTATTGCAGTATTTTAGGAGGTACGTAGAATGAAAATAAATATTATTTTTTTGATTATTTCTTTTTTACAACTTATGGCCGCACTTATGCTTTTATCATCTTGTACTTCTTCACAACATAATATTATTGTTGGTCAAAATTTAAATTTAAATTCCTACCAAAATCAAAAGGGTGAATTTCAAAATATATATCCATCTGAGATGTTAGGTGAAACCATCTATGATAAAATTGATTTTCTAAAAGATGAGGAAAAAGCAAAAAAAGAATATTTTAATTTTGGTTTTAAACATGACAATATTAATATTGATTTAACTAAAGGATTTATCCCCGATGATTTCATTGTTAAACCAAATTTAGATCGATTAAAAAATAATAATGAAAAAACACAAATTACTTGGTTAGGTCATGCGAGCTTTTTAATTCAATTTGGTCATGGAACAAATATTTTAACTGATCCGACATTTTATAATCTTCCATTTGCTTTTTTGTTTGATCGTTTAAAGAGAGTATCGCCCTCTATAGTTAAGGAAGATAATTTGGATTTTGTTTCAGCAATTACAATTTCACACAATCACTTTGATCACTTAGATTTTGAAACCATCAATAATTTTAACACAGATAAAGTCTCTTTTTTTGTGCCATTAAATCTTCAAAAAAAATTTAATTCCTCTTTTCAATCTGTGACCGCCATGGGGTGGTATGCCTCTCAAAAATATAAAGATTTAACTATTTCATTTCTGCCAGCAAATCATTGGTCTAAACGTTCTTTGTGGGATCGAAATAAAACATTATGGGGAGGATATTTATTTGAAAATAACAATAAGAAAATATATTTTACCGGAGACACTGGATATTCCCAAATTTTTAATGACATAAAAAAAAGATATGGCCCGATTGATGTTTGTTTAATACCAATAGTTGCTTATAAACCAGTTCATTATCGTCATTCTCATCTTTCTCCCGAGAACGCGTTACAGGTGGCCAAAGATTTAGATTGTAAAATAATGATCCCGTGGGGGTATGGAACTTTTACATTGGGACATGAACATGTATTAGAACCTCTACGTCGCTTACTTAAAGCTTATGCTGATGGAAAATCAGTTGATAATAAATCAAATTATAATTTTGAATTAAAAATTTTAAAGATGGGTGAAACATTTGAACTTGATTCTACGGAAATTTCCATTCCGAAGGGAGTGCATCCAAAGTAAAAAGTTTTGGTTTTGGTTATAGATCCCATTAACTTCTCGAGGTTTTCCATGCTAATTTTCGACAAACTTCAAATCCTTGAATAGTTGCATCTCTTGCAATATCGTCATCACCATTAGGAATTGCAATTGCGCGTTCTAAACTTTTAAGCACCTTCTTAAATTCAACAATTGAAACTGCCATTAAAACCTCGTAATTTAAAAAACTTTGCTTAAAAACCAAATTTTTAATTAAAGTCTGCAAAAAAGTTCTTGCGTAAAAAAATCGGCCTTTACAACATAAACTTGATTGAAGTAATCTTACCATATGAAAGCTATTCCTTTACCATTATCCTCTTCGGTTAAATATTTTAATAAATGGGAATGGCTTTTTGATAGTAAACGAACAAAAATTAATAAAAAAATAAAAAAATAAAAAAATAAAAAAATCTATCTAAGGTAATTGTGTATTATGAAACTAAAAAATATTATTAAAAATAAAATTAATGATGCTATTTATAGCTGTAAATTAAATACTATTTTCTATAAAAGAGATCGCCTCTCTAATCGCTATTTAAATGGAACTGGGATAGAAATAGGTGCCCTTCATAGACCACTTTGGACTTCAAAATATGCCAAGGTTTTATATCTAGATAGAATGGACAAAGATGCTGCCATAAAAATTTTTCCTGACCTTCAAAGTGAAATTATCATCCCTGATATCATAGCTGATGGATTTACTTTAGCAGAAATTACTAATAATCAATACCAATTTTGTATTGCCAATCATGTATTAGAACACTCGCCTAATCCTCTTCAAGTATTGAAGAATTGGATTAGAGTCCTTGCTCCAAATGGTATTTTATTTTTTTCTGTCCCTTTGGCCCAAAAATGTTTTGATAGAGGAAGAGCGATAACTTCATTAGAACATTTAATATATGATTATCAAATATATTCGCAAAATGATCTCTATGAAATAGCAAAAAAAAACAGAGAACATTACCATGAATGGTTGATGATTTCTGACCCTAACATATATAAATCGCGAGGAGCTAAACCTCTTAACTACTCTCCTCAAAAAATCAATGAATTACTTGATAAAATGACTTTAAAAAATGCAGAAATACATTTTCATACATTCACGTTTAGTTCACTTAAAAGATTAATAAAATACTTTGTAAATCAATTTAATGAAGCTGAAAAAAACATAAATATTAATATTATGGAATGTACAATTAGAAAAGGTGAAATAATTTGTATTCTAAAAAAAATAAATACATACCCTTAGATATGAATGCTGTTAAAAATTAACTTAAATTCAGTTTAAGCTTACTAAAGCAGAATGTATCCTGCCTGCATCACTATCAACATCATCAATGGACTTTTGTGAGTAGAGTGCAATAATATGTTTACTAAATGCAATTTCTATTTCTTTATTGGGATATCCAAGGCGATACCTTCTATCTTCAGGAAAATACTCTTTTATTGTAAAATATCCTGTTTGATACAATAATGAGTAGATGCTAATGTCACTTACGGTAAACGACGAGAAGGAATCAGCTTCGACAGTTTTTTCCTCCGCTTCTAAAAGATTATACTCTTTCTCTTTTATCAACTCCACTAAAAAATTTGGTGTGCCAGTTTCAAACCAATAATTATTAAACTCATTTTTATTTAATAGCAGAAGAGTTGAAAAAGGATTATATACAGTTGTTTTATCACTTGAAAAACGAAATCCATTATACCAACAACGAATATCTTCGCGTAATTTTTCTATTGAAATACTTTTCTTGGCCGAAAAATTTGAGATGTGTTCAGAAAAGTATTTACTTAATTCATCATCTGTGTAACCAAGCATCCCACTATATTTCTCATCCATTGTAATATCATTTAAATTATTGAGTCCGGAAAATATTGATACTTTAGAAAACTTAGTTACTCCAGTTAAAAAAACAAATTTGATTTTTGCATCTAAAGTTTTCATTACACTGTAAAAACTTTTCAAAAGTTCTCTATTCTCATCTGCTTTATTTTTATCCTTTATCTGATCTAGGATTGGCCTATCATATTCATCAATTAAAATCACAACTGGTCCCTCTTTTGATAAGGCCTCAATCAATTTAGCAAATACTATGTCAACTAATTTTGAAAATTTATACTCACCTGGATATAAAGATAATAGATGTTCAATTAGAACTTCTTCTAAAGTATTTCCTGTGTATTTTGAAAAAGAAGACATATCTAATTTAATCACAGGATATTTTTTCCAAACATAATCACTCTGATCTATCCATAGACCCTTAAATAATTCTCTCCTATTCAAAAAGATTGCTTCCAAAGTTGAAACCGTCAACGATTTGCCAAAACGCCTAGGCCTCGAAAGAAAATAAGTGGTTCCACTTTTTATAAGATTATATAAATATTTAGTCTTATCTACATAGAGACAATTCATCTCAATCAACTTTTCAAATGACTGAATACCAATAGGTAGCAATTTCACAAAAACTCCCAATTAATTTTTAATATCCTAATTTTAGGAACGAAATACTTTTCTCATTAGCATAGATAGATTTAATGTTTTTCCAAATCTACGAGGACGGGTGATGACGGATACTTTGGTGGTAATGTCATCAATAAATTCTTTAAAGTCACTATAAGCTAAAGCTAATTTCATGTTTTTCATACTCAAAAGTGTGAAGTATCGATTGTAATAATACTCGAAATAATTTTAACAGTATTTGTTTTAGATGTATAGCAGCGATTACCAAACAAAATATCAATTTTTTAGACTAAAATGTAGCACAAAAACTCCCGTTCCTCTAAATGCAGAGAGTATGCAAAGTTTATTTTTTTATTTTTATTATTCCCTCCTATATCATCACATTTTAAGCTGTTTATCTCATATTATCGAAAGATAAATAAAGTCGTCTTTTAACTACCAGAAAAACACCAACTTATTTTGATTCGGTTGCATGATGATTGCGGGAAATATTGTATATATAGTTGACCTTCATAGCTGTTAATGCTAAAAGCTGCTTTCAATAGGATCGCTATGCCAGTGTTTCACACAGAAGTGGCAGATTCAAAATACTTTAATACTTTGTCGGTAATCCATTAATATTATCAACAATCAAACTAGGAATTTATAGATGAGCAAATTAAAAGAAATTTTTTATTCACTTACTTCAGTAAAATTAATTTTTTTTCTAACAACAATTCTTTTTTCCTTTCAAGCACACTCTTACGTTGAATTCTTTTTTGGTACACATCCTACAAGCACAAGCACATTAAAGAACAAAATTCTATTCTCAAATCCAATTACCGGACTTACTCATACTGCCGTATACTTATCAAATGCCTGTTATGATAGAAGCAACCCTGAGAAACCCAATCTTATTAAATTCTGTTTAAAAGACGACCCGGAGAAAGGATTAGTGGTTTCTTTTGATGTTTACACCCAGGCCGAATTGGGTTTGTACTTTATGGCCGTAAGCAGAGATGAATTTTTATACGGGAATTACTCTAGATATTCTTTTCCTGAAACATTTGCAGATAATGATATTTTTTTGATGGATAATTACTTCTATCAAAAGTTTCCATTTCTTGTAAATTCAACACCATTTAATCAAAGATTGAATGATTTAATTGATTCCGGTGTAGAAAAACAAATAGCAGAACAACTCCTCACATTGCTTTCTTCACAAAAAAAAATTAATTTATCCTCACTTAATGATATTTTAAAAGAAATGAAAATAAAGCTCTCTCTTGGAAAAAAAATAAAGGCAATAAAATTAGCTAAGGATCTCAGAGAAGATCGTATTACTGTGAATGGAATGTCCAGACGTGGTGTTAGTTATGGACTTCTACTGTATAAAAGCATGTGGTCGATTCACTATCCAACCACATCCTATGAAGAAAAAATGATTATCGACTATTTAAATAGTGAATGGAACAATCCCAAGGCAAATATTTTAACATATAATTGTGCATCACCATTGATTAAGGTTTCAAACGATCTTCTAAACCTTGATAAAAAAGTTTCAACCTCACTTGTTCTTCCATACCCAATACTAAAAAATATTGTAAAAAGAGTCTTTCATGCACCAGACTCCATGAATAACATCTTCGGAGAGAAAGTAAGAAGGGAGGGTGCTTTTATGAAGTATTATCCAAAATTACAAATTAATTTTGATTCCACCACTTATCCTTTCCCTTCCACATTTGTCCATAATCCAAATATGATTCGCTATTATAAATATTTTAAAAATTATCCTGTTAATGCTGAAGTACAGTAATGTTGAATAAACATAGAATTTTGCTTAGGATGATAAGCTGATACTTGATTATGAATTTTCTTCTGATATAATTTTCTTCTGATATAATTAAATACTTAAGAGGAAAATAATTATGAGTACAAAAATATTTTCGACCTATTTAGGAGATGGACAAGTTGAATTGATTCAAGATAACTGTAAACAAAAAATAATTACAGATCTTCCTATGGATAATGGCGGTAAAGAAAGATTTTTTTCTCCAACAGATCTTTTTGCTTCGTCATTACCTGCTTGTATTATGACGATCATGGGAGAGATGGGTAAGAGAGAAGGAATTGATTTATCGGGGCTGAAAATTGAAATTGAAAAAGAGATGGGAACCTCTCCTCGTAGAATAAAAAAAATTATTGGATATATAACTTTTCCTGAAAATCTTAAGCTTAATGAAGATCAAAAGAATAAATTTCTTCTGGCCATTAAAGCATGTCCCGTTCATCAAAGTCTACACCCGGATGTTCAAGTATTATTTCACGTAGATAGAGGTAATAGTATTTGAGCAACAAAATAGCTTAATGGGTTAGGTGTAGTACAAACAGGTGCCTATGTCACAGGAAATAAGAAAAATCATTCACATCGACATGGACTGCTTTTACGCTGCTGTAGAAATAAAATACAATCCATTATTTAAAGGTAGGCCTGTGGCCGTAGGTGGCAGACCAGAAGATAGAAGCGTAATTTGTACCGCCAATTATGAGGCCCGTAAGTACGGAGTAAAGGCCGCAGTTTCTTCATATAAGGCACTTAAACTTTGTCCTCATCTAATTTTGATTCCTCCTGATTTTCAAAGGTACAATGAGGAGAGTATTGCTATTCATAATATCTTTGAACGGTTTACAAATAAAATCGAACCACTCTCATTAGACGAAGCATTTCTTGATGTTACTGGAAGTAGCATACTTAAGGGAAGTGCTTCTTTGATTGCCGCTGAAATAAGACGTTTGATATTTTCGGAGAGAAAATTAACTGCTTCTGCCGGAATAGCACCAAATAAATTTCTTGCAAAAGTGGCCAGTGATTGGAATAAACCCAATGGGCAATATGTAATTAACCCCAGTATGATCGAAAATTTTATAAAGGAACTTCCTGTTGAAAAAATCCCTGGAGTGGGTAAAGTAACTGCAAAAAAGATGCATAGCTTGGGGATTAAGACCTGTAATGATTTGCAAAAATATAGGTGTGATGATCTTGAAAACATATTTGGAATATGGGGAGTGACTTTGTATCATCTCTGCAGGGGAGTTGATGAAAGAGAAGTGGAGACTTCATTTGAAAGAAAATCACTTACAGTAGAGCGTACATTTCCAAAGGATTTAAAAAATCTAAATGAATGCTTAAGAGAATTAGAAGAGATATATGATGATTTTTTACAAAGGTTTGATGAGCACAGAATAAGCAACTCCAGCGAAGAAAAGCAAATCATCAAGAGTTTGGTAATAAAGCTAAAATTTTATGATTTTATTAGTACTACTGTTGAAAGGGCCACCTCTGGCAAATTTCCTAAAATAGAGCAATACTACCCACTGTTAAAAGAGGCATTCAATCGCTACCAAAAACCAGTTAGACTAATGGGACTTGGAGCGAGATTAAAACCAGATACAGGATACAACGGACAGATGGAAATGGAATTTTAAAGGTGCAAATTAACTTTTCTAAGGGATTTGTAGAATCTTTGTAATTGCAGGATAAGTAGTTTTTAACCACTCTAAATCTTTACTATCAATCTCTTTACCTTTTAAAAGCTCAGAAAACTCACTTAAATGAGATTTAAATGAAGATTTAACTTTTATATCTTTTGATATATCTTTTGAATTTTCATCTTTTAAATAGAATGAAAAGCGTGTTGAATAAGCTGGAATTAATTTTTCAACAAAAGCACGGTTTGTAATATTTTTTCCTCTTACGGCGGAGATGATTAACTGTAATTGAAAATCAGGACCAAATACATTCGAATTTTTATAATTATTAAAATAATCAACAATATCGCTATTCAAATCGCTTCCAGATTCTAATTGTTCAATTAATTTTTGAGTAAAGAAGATATGGTTATTACAAGTAGATTGAACTTTTTTGTAAATATATTTAGTTGCTACATCTTTATAACTCATATTTGAGCCAATGCCAAAATTAGTTACTCCTATTTGTGAAAGGCCGGCCATTTCAACAAGATCTTTGGCATGTCCTCCACAATTATAAAGGAAAAAATTATATCCTGGAGAATAGTAATGTCCTAGGCAATGTAATCGTTCAATAATTAATGATTCAGATTCATTATTAGCAATTGGCAGTGATTGGCAATTAAGATAACGCATATCCAGATCTGTAGAGGAACTTGTTCCATGATCAAAAATATTATCAACATTATGAAATTCACCATTATCAACAACCACTGCTACGTGAGTTGCGGGATTAAATTGTTGGGCCAGGGCCATTCCTGTTTTTTTGAGTGTAACTTTAGCAGCAGGACTGATGGTAGAAGGTTTAGATGCATCTTCTAAATAATGCATTTTTTCACGTTCAGTGTATCCTGGTTTATAGGAACTTAAGTAATATGGAGACAACAAATTAATGGTACAAAGTTTAATTCGTTCACTCATTCTTTGATGACCATGAAGTGGTAATTTGATGATTGTAGTTATATCCGATATAACACTATTTAATGCTTCAAATGGATTTAAAATACTATTTCCAAGGCATCCTACCGCTGCTGCGATTGTGTTATCGATTTCATTATTTATTTTTAAAGGAGATTTAATCTGCGGATGCTTTCTTAATATCTCGCTAAGGTGCATTTCATATTCAATTTTCTTATCCAAATATTTATTGCTTAAAAATTTTATTTGCTCGTTTATCTTTTCATAAAGAGGTATTGAAATTTTATCATTAAATTTCTTAATATTAAAATTATCTTTTTCAATTGATTCTAATGATTCTTGTAAATTAAGTTTAATCTTAAACTTAGATAAAAGTTCATTCATTTTATTTTTTGAGCTAGAGGAGATGCTTTTCATTTTTTTAAATTTGGCCAAGAAATCTTTTTTTAGATTAAGATAACTATCTCGATCTTTAGTTAATTGCTCAATTTGTTTTTTTAAGTCTTGAACTTCTGATTGTAATTCTTTTTTAAATTCTTTTAAATTATCTAATTTAGAATTTGCTTTTTTAATTTGGGTTTTATCTATCAGAGTTTTTCCAAAATAGTAAGGAGATTGGGCCAATTTTGCAATAGCAGTACCAGTTTTACCAGTAAAAACACTCTTAACTTCATTTCCAATTACTCTAGGAATAAATTTTAAGGCCCTACTTGTTGTTGATTCATATTGATTACCCCAAAATTTAGTTACAGTTGGATCTTTAAAAGTAACAATAGGTGAAAAGCTTACTAAATCACGATCACTACTAACTGTTGAGGTTGAGGTTGAGGTTGAGGTTGTTTTTTTTGCTTTAAAATTAATTTGTGCTTTTTTTATTGCCTCAATTATATCTTTATCACCATTTTTTTCAGCTAGGGACAAAGGTGTTTCCTGCTTACTATTTATTACAGTAGGATTTGCTCCATGATCAAGTAAGGCAGTAATTATTTTCAAATCACCTACTCTAACAGCTTTTATTAATGGCGTATCATTATGCCAAAATGTTTTTACCTCTAAATTTACTCCTGCTTGTAAATATTTTTTTATTTCATTAAAATCTTTCTTCTTAATTGCATCGTTAATACCCTTAGGTGATTTACGCAATTTTATTGCTTCCTTCATCCATGTTGCAATTTCTATGTTTAATTTTAAAGCTTCCTTTTGATATTTTACATATTTATCAGTATGAAAAATTGATCTTGTCTTTAAAATATTTTTTTTATCTTTAATGGTTTTTATAACTATATCTAAGGCGGTTTGATCTTCAAGGTTTTTAAGATTATCAAGCACACCTTTTTCAAACAAAGTTTTAATAATTTGAAAATTGCCATTTGTTGCGGCCATAATAAGAGGAGTATTACCAACATAATTTCTAGAATTTATTTTTGTACCATTATTAATTAAGAGCTTGGCCATTTCTGTATTATTATTTTTTATTGCTAAGGAAAGTGGTGTATTATCATATATGTCACGCGGTTCGGTCTTTTTATCTGTTTTTACCTCAGAGGAAAATGAATGCGATATAAAAAAAATAGCGAATAGAATTATTGTAAAAGTTATTTTTGTTTTCATGATAAGTATTCTAAAGTAGTTTTAACGGTAAAATAAAATCTATTTATTTTTTCACAGTAATCAAATACTTATATGATTTATATAGAAAGTATATTTACTCAAAAAGTTGGCATTAGAGGGAGAAAGATATTAGAGGAAGAAAGATAAAAAACCATCTATCTTGATCGTGTATAAAATACTTGTCCAGTAAACTTACGTACTGTCACATCTTGATCTGTTAAGCTGCTGGCTCCTATATCACTATACTTTACACCGCCTATTTCACTTGCATTTTCATTAAAATCATTCTGAGGTACTGCCGTAGCGTATGTTTTTACTATAAGTTTTTTCCCGCTACGGAGAGTGCGTTCAAATTTCCTAATTTTACCTCCAGCTTGTGAATCCAATTCTCGCCAATCATTTTTAACCTGAGATGGTCCAGCAAATTGAGAACCAAAAATTTGATATTTATCCAAATTTTTATCATTGAAGTCAGCATCGATAAGAATTATTGTTCCACCATTACTACTAATTTTGTCTCGTAATGATGATGGATATTGTTGTTCTCCAGGGTCAACACTAGATGATGTTAATTGTGTTCCTAGACCTACATACAAAACTTTTCCATCACTTGCACTTTTTCCCCAAGCGCTGAGATCACTTGCTAATTGCGCTTTTACTTGGATATCGTATTCGAATGGAAAATCATATCTTATGTTCATAGATACATTATCCCAGCCATAATCATTAAAAGTTACTTCTGATTGTGAGATACTTCTTTCATTACCGTAGCTACTAGAACTATTTTTTATTTTTATAGATAAGCTGTTGGGATTTACTTCATGATTACTTTTAAGTTCTTCAATAAGTACTCTTTTAAATTCTTCTATTCCTATATTATAGGGGATGTCTGACCCTTTGACATTTATTTCTTTGTTAATGTCTTTTATAACCAGGGATTTACCAGATATATGTTTATTAACAATAGTGTGAATTACTACTCTTATATTTTTATCATCAGCAACAGATGATGGACAAGTAGCAGTGTCAACACCTTTAATATTTTTATTAATGGTTGTAGGGTCTATTTTTTTTGTATCATTTGTATCAGAGGAAGCTGATGCTTTTGTATTAATATAAAATAAACCATACATGATTATAGATGCATACATTGTTAGTTGGACAACTAATAGAATAATAACATTTGCAATATTATCAAGTCTTACCTCTTTAATTTTCATAAATCTCCCTCCTGTTTATATATATATAAATGATGTTTATTTTATCGGTATATTTAGAATTTAAGTAAAAATTTAAATGAAACTGCCTCAAAATATTGGCACTCAAATATAATTTATTTTTAAGTACTTAAAATATTTAATAAATAATATTAACTGTTAACTACTTATAATTTTACATAAAAGTGCCAAAAATTTTGGGCACTAATAGTAATCTTGAAATTTTTTATTTTTAAAAAATCATAAAAACCATTAAAATATCGCCTCACAAGATTAGTTTTTAAAATATTTATATCAACTTTTTGTAAAAATAGGAGATGAATATGATAAAATTATTTAATGTAATTTTAATTGGCATAATGTTTTTATTAGCGGGCCATGTGTTTGCTGGAGGAAAATTTTCTGTTCCTTCAGAAATCACACCTGAAACACTTTCTCAAGCGGTAAATGCTTATGCTACTCAAGTTATGACTTGTTTACATGTTGAAGCTGTTGACCAAACAAAAGAACAAGCGATGTGGTTAACTTGTAGACGTGAAAATGCAACGTGTATTTATAACAAGATCAGTGAAAACTATTACACTACCTCAGTTGATGAATTACAAAAGAAGAGGGATGCAGTTTGTTCAACAATTTTTGAAAAGTTAGTTGATAAAGATTATTGTGGTATCCAATTTGGAAATTGTGGGGAAGGAGGCATGACAAACTACTGTCTTGCTCATAAAGCTGGTTATAAAAATATTATGAAGTGTGAATCAAAAAATGATCACGCTTTTGCGATGTTTTTAAAGCAAGGATCAACACCAGAAGAAGACACTATTTGTATTATGGATCGATGGCCGCTTGGACCAAATGAAAGTGAAGGGCCGGTCGAAGGTGATAATGAATATTATTTCTGTAATGCTACTTTGAAAAAAGGAAGTATTTATTATAATGGTGATAAATTAGATGAAAGAAAAGGCTGGTATGATAAAGTATCATGCACAGATTGGATGAATAGTAATCAAAATGATGGTCATGAGCCTATTGAAAATTTAAATATTGATATTTGGAAAAATTTTCATTTAGCAGACAATAAAATTTTTCATCCTAAAACAGTTTGTGCATATGCAGGTTTATCTGAAAATTGTGGTATAAAATCTATAAATCATGAATTAAAAGACGATGTAGCAAGTGTTGAATTTAAATTTGATAATTACAAGAACGCTGAGGCCTTTCAAAAAATTCTCAATAGTAGAAAAGATAAAGATTTATTAAAGAAAGTAAATATGCAAATTAAATGGAATCTTTTAAAAGGTAGCAAGCTAATATTTAGCACCGAAGATGTTAATGATATAATGAAATTAATTAAGGCAAAAGAATAAGGAATGAGGGCCTAAGTAGGTCCTGTAAATCTTGAAAGAAATTGTAAATCTTTTTTTGTTATATTGTAGGTAAAGTGAATTACTTCTGCATTTTTTAATCCCTTATGATTTTCACTCCCCAGATCTAAAAGCAATTGTTTTAAGAAAAAACCATGTGTAACAACAGCAAAGTTTTGTTCGCTTGAATGTTCAGCTATATCTAAGATAGTCTTAACCGCCCTTTGCCTTAACGCTAGTTTTGTTTCACCATCTGGAAAACCAAAAGAATCATGTTCAGGTAAAGTGCTTTTCCAATTTTCGAAAGAACCTCCACCAAAAATATTATCAACCTCTTCATAGAGTAGACCTGATGCTTTCCCTGTATTAACTTCTTGAAGATCATCTATTTTAATCACATTTAAATTAAGTGATTTTGCAATGATGTTTGCAGTTTCTACAGCTCGCTTTAAAGGACTTGAGTAGATTGTTTTAATATTAAGTTTGGCAATAATTGGAATTAAACTATTGGCCTGATTACGTCCGGTCTCATTTAAAGTAATATCAGTGAGGCCTTGAAATCGCTTTTCTTTGTTCCAATCAGTTTCACCATGTCTGAAGCAATAGATATTTTTATTGTACATATGGAAGACTATAAAAATTAAATTTTTTATTAAATAAATAAGTTACCATTAGCAGATGCTGACTCATACATATAATCTGCAACTCCCCCAATCTCCACACCATCCATAAGTTCATGTGATTTTATTCCCATGATATCCATGCTCATAGAGCAAGCTATCATTTTAACTCCAGAGTTTTTAGCATCATTAATCATTTGTTCTAACGAAAATACATTTTTCTTTTTCATAATGTATTTCATAAGTGATGTTCCCATATTCATCATATGCATTTTGGAAAGGATTAGTCTGTTTGATCCTTTTGGCATCATAAATGAAAACATTTTTTCCAGTAATGTTTTTCCATTATAAGAAGAAATACTTTCTTTTCTTAAAACATTTAACCCCCAAAATGTAAAGAAGAGTGTTACTTGATTTCCCATAGCGCGAGCACCATTGGCCAAAACAAATGCTGCTAAAACTTTATCAAGATCATTTGAAAAAATGATAATTGTATTTTTTTTCATAGTATTTAAATTAGTATTGCTTGTATTATTGCAAGGATTACCTTTTTCAATAATAACTTCAGTTAATTTACATGTACTATTTACATCAATTAAAACATTTCCAGTATTTTTGCAAAAGGCATTAATGTCTCTAGCAAATCCAATGTCCGATGCTTTTGCATAAACTCTTTCACCAACATTAATTTGATCTAATTTATTTTTTAATCTCATGATGGGTCCAGGACATTGTAGTCCTGTTAGGTCTAATTGATGTTGATAGGTTTTAGTTGTTATCATATTGCTCTCTCCATAATCACAAGTACTTATTTTGCTTTGAACTTTTTTATTGGTATTAAAGGGTAAAAATTGTAAATAGGATTTATATCCACCAGAAAGAGAGTAGATATTATCATAACCATAGCTTTTTAAGATTCTGTAAGCGCTGTAAGCTCTGATACCAACTTGGCAATAGATAATGATATCCTTATCCTTATCATTAGGTAGCAAGTTTGGATTATTTTTTAAAGTAGTACGCAAATCATCTAGAGGAATATTTATGGCATTTTCTATATAACCAAGATCAACTTCAACTTTTGTTCGTACATCTAAAAATATAAGATTATCTTTCTTTTCGGTGGGTAATGATAATATATCTTGATAATTTATTAGTCGGAGTAATCCATTTTTTACATTATCAGCAACGGTTCCAATCATATTAAGCGGATCTTTGGCAAGTCCATAAGGAGGAGCATAACAAAACTCGATATCTTTTAATTGATAGATATTTGCTTTTGTTTTTATTAGAGTAGAGATAACATCAATTCTTTTATCAACTCCATCTGCTCCAATTCCTTGTGCTCCAAAAATTTCTCCGCTTTTTTCACTATACAAAATTTTTAGAGTCATTTGTTTAGCATCAGGATAGTAGCCAGCATGATTTAGTGGATGAATATTTATTACTGAATATTTGATAGACATTTTATTTAAGGTTTTTTCATTTAGGCCTGTAGTTGCGGCCTGAAGATCAAAAACTTTTACAATGGCCGTTCCTAAAGTACTGTCATATCTTTGAAGCTGAAGGTTCGTGGCAATATTGTTGGTGGCAATATTATTTGCGGCAATATTATTTGCCACAATACGTGCCTGCTTATTTGCAGGGCCTGCCAGAGGAATTAAAACATTTTTCCCATGAGTGAAATGCTTTATTTCAATCGCATCACCAAGAGCAAAGATATCTAAATCTGATGTTTGTAGATATTCGTTAACAACAATACCGCCTAATTCACCAACTTCTAGCGATGCCATTTTTGCTAAACTATTTTCTGGACGAACTCCAGCTGCAACTAAAATAATGTCAGCATTTATTTCTTCTCCTGTATTTAAAAATATTTTATAGATAGAATCGCTTTTTGTTTCTGTTTTTTTTATCTCTTTAATAGACTTATTTAGAAATAAATTTACTCCATTGCTACAAATTTCATTATGTAAAAGGTTGGCCATTTCTTGGTCAAAGGGAGTCATTACCTGTGCTGATACTTCAAGCATGGAGGTATCAATATTTAATTTATGTAAATTTTCACACAACTCAACTCCAATAAATCCTCCTCCAATTACTAATGCACTTTTAACATTTTTTTCATCTATGTAAGAGATGATTTTATCCATATCTTCGATATTTCTTAAGGTAAAAAAGTCATTGGAAGTTATTCCCTTAATAGGTGGAGTGAAAGGTTTAGCACCTGGAGATAAAATTAATTTATCGTATGATTCATTATAGCTTTGAGCAGTTTTTTTGTTTAAAACATTTATAGTTTTATTTTGTCTATCAATTGAAATAACTTCATTTAAACTTCGGACATCAACATTGTAGCGATTTTTAAAACTAACTTCGTCCCAAAGAATTAAATGATCTCTATCTTCAATTGTTGCAGAAATGTGATAAGGTAAACCACAATTGGCAAATGAGATATGTTGGTCTCTTTCGAATAAAATTATTTCAAATTTTTCGTCTAATCTTCTTAGTCTTGCAGCTGCGGAGGCACCTCCGGCAACGCCACCTACTATACATATTTTCATTTTTTCACCTCATTTTTAAAATTTTAACAATTTTAACAATATAACTCTTTAAACAAGAAATTAATTTTTTAATTCTTAAATAATATAAAGAATAATAAATTCGATTGGCCACTTTTCTTTTTTTTATTAATTTATTTAGAAGAAGTAATTTTAGATGTTGAGAGATATTTCCTTTAGTACTACCTAATATTTCTAATACCTCTTGTGCATATAATTCTTTGTTGATTAGAAGACAAAGAATCATAAGACGAGTGGGGTTAGAAAGTACATGCAAGAGAGCACTAACTGTATTTGCGTGTTTTAACATTTTTTTCATTTTTATTTATTTAATAAAAAAAGTCATTATTTAGTAGTTTAGCAATTACTAAACAACTAATCAATATTTTAAAAAAATTAAATTAGTTTAACTTATTTTAACTTAGTTTGATGGGCCAATGGACATTGGCCATTGATTAATAGCGGATAAGTGCAGATCCCCAGGTAAAACCACTACCGAAAGTGGAGAGCGCTACAAGCATTCCTCTTTGTAATTTATTTTCCTGAATGGCATAATCCATTCCAATAGGAATAGTTGCAGCAGTAGTATTAGCAAATTTTTGTACGGTATTAAAAACTTTAGAAGAAGGTAATTCCAATCTTTGTGAAATAGACTCAACAATGCGCAAGTTGGCCTGATGAAATAAGAATAGATCAATGTCTTGAAGTTTTACATTGTTGCAGTTACAACATTCATCAAGAGATTCAATCATTCTTCTAACTGCATGGGTAAATACTGCTTTTCCATTCATTCTTGGATATTGTAGCTTTTCTAATAGGTGGACATTGGTAATACGGCCTTCTCTTCCCATGGCCGATCCGGGGGCCGGTAGCCATAACTCTTTAGCAAATTGGCCGTCGGCATGAATGTGAGTGGATAATATATGTGAATCAGTATCCTTATTTTTTACTTCATTAGCAGTGAGTATTACTGCTCCTGCACCGTCACCAAAAAGAACGGAGACATCGCGACCATCAGTGCTTTTATCTAACCCTTGAGAGTGGATTTCTGCTCCCACAATTAAAATATTTTTATAACGACCGCTTTTAATATAAAGATCTGCCATGGAGAGTGCATATATAAAACCACTACACTGTTGTCTTATATCAATGGCGGGAATTCCACTTAATTTAAGTTTACCTTGTAAAAAACAAGCAGTACCTGGAAATTCATGATCAGGACTTAATGTTGCTAGCAAAATCATGTCGATGTCTTTTTTGTCTATATGGGCATTTTCAATTGCTTTGATAGATGCAGAGTAGGCCAAATCAGAAGTGGATTCATCACCTGTAACCCATCTACGCTCTGATATACCAGTTCTTTGCAAAATCCACTCATTAGTGGTGTCCATAATTTTTTCTAGATCAAAATTTGTAACTACATTTGAGGGAAGGAAGGATGCAACTGAAAGAATTTTACTTTGAATGTTACTGTGAAATTTACTTTGGAAGTTGTTTTCCAATTTAAGGTTAGATTGTGATTGCTCTGACATTTTACCCCCGATACAATATATAAAAACCTATTTTAATTGATAATGAAAATATAACAAGATTTAAATAAATAGACTATTATTTTTATTGTAAGATTAACTTTTAAGCAGCAATACTTAGTTGTGAAACTAACCAATCCTTTGCTTCTTCCATTGTTTCAAAATTAGGAATGTTTCGTTTACTTTCTTTTAGGAGATGTTCAAACATTTTTTTGTAATTATTTCCAACACCAAAAACGGCAGATGCTTTTAATAATGGACCATTAAATATTAAGTATTCCTGGCAAGTTGATAAAAATTGTGAATTGAATTTTATGTTGTTTAAATTGGCCATTACTAATAAGGAACCTGCTGGACGACTTGTAACGATTTTTTTTAACTGAATAAAACCATCAATTATCTCTTTTTCTGTTGAGCCAGAAAAATCAAGATATAATATTGATTGATCTTTATGATTTAATACTGTTATTTTTCCCATAAATATAAATTAAACGCTTTTTATATTTTATGCTATTTAGGAAAAATTTTTCTACCTATACAGTTTCTTCATTGCTAGTGATATGTTGTTTCGCACGCAAAAAAAATACCTACCTAAAAATACCTACCTATTGATTAGAAATGGCTGAAGAGCTAAGACGATTAAATCTAAACTTCGTAAAAACCATGCACTCTACAAAAAATTAAAGTAGACAGATAGTTCAATATTGATACAATCAAAAAAATAAAATTTAAATTTAATATAATAAACAGCAAGTACTATTTATGAGGAGATTTTTGCTATGAGTATGTGTATGAGTACGAACATCGATAATGTAACTTTATCAAGTGGTATAGGAGAAAATTTTCACCCCTTCAATCTTACTGAAAGTCGCGCTAAAATAGAAAAGAAAAAATTTGAAAATAAATTAACTACTGTTAAAGAGGCAGTTAGTAAGTATGTTCATGAAGGAAGTTATTTAGGAACAGGTGGTTTTGGATGCAATAGAATTGCAACAGCACTATTGCACGAAATTGTAAGACAAGGTAAAAAAAAATTAGCATTTGCTGGGCACACTACTACTCATGACTTTCAAATAATGGTTGCAGGAGAGTGTTTTGATCGTTGTGATGCTGCTTACATTGTAGGTCTGGAAGCAAGAGGGCTTTCAAAGTATGCTCGCAAATATATGGAGTCAGGAAAAGTAAAAACCACAGAGTGGTCAAATGCTACTTTAGCTTGGAGATACAAAGCTGCGGCCATGGGAATAAGTTTTCTACCAGCAAAGGCCTTACTAGGAACTGATACTTTCAAATACTCTGCATGCAAAACAATTGAATGTCCATTTACAGGTGAAAAATATCTGGCAATCCCGGCCCTTGCACCTGATGTTTCGGTTATTCATGTTCATAAAGCAGATATCTACGGAAACTGTGTTATTGATGGATTAAATAATTCGGATAGTGATTTGGCCAAGGCCAGTAAGCATGTAATTGTAACTTGTGAAAGAATTGTTGCTAGTGAAGAGATTAGACGTGAGCCTTGGAAAACTGCCATTCCATACTGGAGCGTAGATGCAGTTATTCCTGTTCCCTATGGATCTTATCCAGGAAATATGGAAGGTGAATATTTTAGTGATGAACGCCATCTGGCCCAATGGTTAGAAGCTGAAAAAGATGATGCCACTTACAAAGCATTTATAAAAAAATATATTTTAGATACAAAAGATTTTAATGAGTATCTTCAACTTTGTGGTGGTATTGAGCGAATGACCCAACTAAGAAATGAGGAATTATTAATAAAATAATAAAGTAAAAAAATAAAAAAATAAAAATATCAACTAAAAAAATACTTTTAAAAATACTTTAAAAAAATTTAAAAAGAAAAAGGGTTGTAAACATATGAGTAACAATTGCAAAATTGAATATAATAAAATGGAATTAATGGTAATAGCAGCTTCTAGAGAATTAGAGGATCGTTCCTCTGTAATAATTGGAACAGGGGTACCTTGTGCTGCTGGAATGTTAGCACAAAAAACCCATGCTCCAAATTTAATTATTTTTTTCGAAGCGGGAGGGGCATCACCTATTCTTCCTACAATGCCAGTGTCTGTAGGGGACAGCAGAACTTCATGCAAAGCAATTATGGCCACAACCATGTTGGATGTAATGGAAATGGCCCAACGTGGACAAATGGATTATGCCTTCATTGGAGGAGCACAAATAGATATGTATGGAAATATTAACTCAACAATTGTTGGTGATTATAAAAAACCAAAAGTGCGTTTTCCAGGAAGTGGTGGTGCAAATGATTTGGCGTCTCTTTGTAAAAAAACTTTAGTAGTAACCAATAATGATAAACGCAGATTTGTTGAGAAAGTTGATTTTATTACTACTCCTGGATATCTTTGTGGACCAGGTTCTCGAGAGAAAGCAGGTCTTCCAGCAGGCACAGGCCCTTATAGAGTAATAACTGATATGGCAATTATGGATTATGACGATAAAGAAAAAAGGATGAGAGTAATTTCAATACATCCTGGAGTAACTTTCGAACAGGTTCAAGAAAATACTGGCTTTAAATTATTAGTTAGTTCAGATCTAAAAGAGACTAAGGCGCCAACAAAAGAAGAGTTAAAGATTTTAAGAGAGGAAGTGGATCCTCAAAGATATATAATCGGTCGATAGCTGATTGTGAAGATAACCAACACATAATTTAATTAGGGGTATTATATGGCAAAGGTAGTAGGCATCGACCTTGGGACCTTCAATTCATCAATTGGCATCAGAGAGTAGAGACAAGAATTTTAAAATCAGCAGAGGGGACATAGAATCCTATCCTCTGGGAAAATTCTAAA
Organism: Oligoflexia bacterium; assembly: GCA_015232015.1. GTDB lineage: Bacteria > Bdellovibrionota > Bacteriovoracia > Bacteriovoracales > Bacteriovoracaceae > JADFZW01. The sequence goes on from JADGAM010000007.1 coordinate 51,409, forward strand.
ACCTAGCAAAGTCATTACCTATAAGTTTTATAAGACTTAAGGTCCCTAAATTCCCATTTCTTAAATTCCCATTTTTAAGGAACGGCCGTAAAATAATAAGTCAGTAGTCGGTGTTCAAAGTTAGATAATTATATATTAGTAAATTATTATCATCTGTTATTTTTGTTATCAGTATTATCAATATTATTAAAAAAAATATTATTTTTAAAATAATTTCTAAAAACGTATCTTGCATAATATACTCTGATTAACATTGAAAAATGTTTAATATTTTTTAGTTAGGAGGGTTTTTATGAATCTTAGTAAGGCCTGCTTTTTAAGTTTATTTTTTCTTTTCTTATTTTCTATATCCGATATATTTGCTTATTCTTCAAATGGACAACAACAGATAGCGGCCAAAGAATGGAATATTATGATTTATATGGCCGCTGATAATAACTTAGATAGTTTTGCTTCAAAAGACATGCAAGAGATTGTTAAAGCAGGTGGTAGTTCTCCAACAATGGATGTAACCGTTATGTATGATGGAGAAAAAAATGGTGATTCAAAATATATTCACTATAATACTAAAGGAAAAATTGATTTTACAAAAGTATTAGGTGAAATTGATTCTGGAGATATTAAAGAGGTTGATAAATTTGTTAAATGGTCATCAACTGCATATCCAGCAAAAAATTATTTTCTAGTTTTATGGAATCATGGTTCAGGATGGAATCTAGAAAATGGTATTGATCCTGTTCGTGCTATTCATATTGAAGGTGTTGCTTACGATGATAATGGAACGAATGTTACAACTCAAGAACTAGGTGAATTTGTTGCTAAGTCAGCAGTTAAAATCGATATTTTAGGATATGATGCCTGTTTAATGCAAATGATAGAGGTATTATATCAAGTGAAAGATAGTGTTAAATACGTGGTAGCTTCAGAAGAGTTAGAGCCAGGTGAAGGATGGCCATATGAGAAATTTTTAATAAGAAATAATTTTACACCAGAAGAGTTATTAAGCAATTTAGTTGATGCTTATGGTACTTATGGTTCAACTTTATCTGCAATTAATGTTGATAAATTTAATAAATTTCTTCCATTTTTCAAGAGATGGGTAACTACTCTTACTAAGGATAAACTTGCTTCAATTAAAAAAGATGCAGTTATATTCTCTTCTTCAGGAGGAATTGATCTAGGTAACCTAATTGAAGCTTATATTAGTAATACTATTGATACTGCTAACAATGGAAAAGAGTTATATGATTCCTATAAGAGTATGTTTATTAATGTAAAAAATGATAGTGAATACCAAAAAGCAACAGGACTTGCAATTTACTTACCAGACTCTTTTGATAGTGATTATTTAGACCTTAATTTTGCTAAAGATTTTCCAGCTTGGGTAAACTTAATACGTTAAGGGCCTGTTCTTGAACTAGAAATAGAAACTACAGGTTGTTTTTCATCAAATCTACTATTACTTCCAATACCAATACCAATACCAATACCAATACCAATACCTTTCGGATACCAACAAAATGGTCTACTACCATCATCGTTTTCATCAACACAAAAATTTTGTAGTTCATATGATTTTTTATTACAAAATGCGGCCGCCAAAAAAGTATCACGCCTACAGTGAATGTTTTTAAGTGTAATAATTGAATAATCTCTAATTACTTCATTTTTATTTAAGCTAGATATTAATCTTGCGGCAGGTGTAGTAAGAACTGGAATATTTTCTCGTTTAAGTTTTAAAATATTTTCAAAATAATCATTAGATAGCTTTAAAATAGCTTTTGATAATCTTTTGCAGATATAGTTTTCTTTAATTGATTCTAAATCATTTATTGCAAAGTTATTATCACATTTATTTTGAATGTATTCATATTCATGAGCTTCTAGGTTACTTTGCTTATTAAATTTTAGCATTTCTTCTATTCTTATATCTTTGATTTCATCAGAAAAAAGTATTTTAGCACATTTTGAAATTCCCCAATAATCTGCTTGTCCTTCTGCAAATGTACCAAGATTAGGGGGAACAAATAGAGAACCTCTTTTAGCATTTTCAAGATGTCTTTTTATTTGCTCTGGAGTATGTCTTAAAATTTCTCCTCCTAAATGATGACCAAATTCATGGCAAGCAATAATGAGCGCGATATCATTATCTACATCAATTTTTCTTGTTGCCATTCTTTCATTTGCATTTCGAATTCTACTCTCAAAATCAGCAAATTCCAAACA
>JADGAM010000007.1:53661-54164 GCA_015232015.1 Oligoflexia bacterium
TATTATATTTTGCTTGGGTACCACAATCTTCTTTAATTATTAGTTCTCTTGCTAGCAGATCAGTTTTAAATTTTAAATTTAATTTATTAATTAGACCTTTAAATTCTTTATAGTTTATAGCAAATGCAGGGTAGGTGATAATAAATTGTAAGAAAAAACAGAAGAAGAAAAAGAAGAAAAAGCAAAAAGAAAAATTTAGATATATTTTTTTTAGTTTTAAGAGATTTGGATAATTTTTATTTCTACTTTCATTATTATTTTTATTCTTACTCATTTTCATTTTCATTTTTTGCCCTTTTTTGCTATTGAGTTTTCGTCTTTCAATTTTTTTGATTTTATATGCAATATCAAAGGACAAGTCAATACGCTCTATCAGCTTGATAGCATATCCTCTAAGCAACCTTTCAAAAATAACGGTACAATGTTCAGAGGTAAAACAGGGCAAAAGTGTAACTCTAATTATGAAGGGTTGCTTAGTTCTAAAGTTAATCACTTTACAATAT
>JADGAM010000007.1:54183-54678 GCA_015232015.1 Oligoflexia bacterium
TTTCACAAGCTCTTAGTGCATGAATCTTCCCACTGTAGCAGAAAGATTGATTATGGAATATAATTTAACTTTGTTACATGAACAATGTGAAGTTTTTATCCTTGCACTCTTTCATTGGAGATATGGTATGAACAGCAACGGTATAAATGGTATAAAATCATTTATTCTAATTATTCTAACTGCGATTAGCGTTCTTTTTATTTTTATCGGCAGTTTTGCTACTCTTTCCTTTTCCGCCCGGGGTGAATGCAGCAAACATGTCTGGAATCGTTTGAAGTGGTAGAGCTACTTTTCAACTTAAGAGATAAGTATGCGGCCAAAGACCCCGATCGAGTGGTGACTTTGCTAGGCAATCATGAACAGCTGACTTTGCAAGGAGACCTTGGCCACGTACTAAGAAGTGGAGGCATTACCTGGGTATTTTCTAGCAATGAAGAGCGCGGCAAATGTTGCAAAAATGGAGATTGGCCTAACCACTATGAGATGTTTGTAGAA
>JADGAM010000080.1 GCA_015232015.1 Oligoflexia bacterium
TAATAATAAATTAATCCCTGTTAATTTTTTTTCTTTTTATGATTTTTTCAAGAACCTATATTTTGAAACTCCATCTCCTTCTTATATGAGATATCCAATTAAAACTTTAAGTAAATTATTTGATTCACGTGTAAGGATTATTAATTTTTCCGGATCACTAGATCATAGTTCAGATGATTTTTATCGATTATTTGAGAACTATCCAGATGTTATTTGGATAGTGGCGGCCGGAAATCAAAAGGTAGATATTGATGATAAAGAAAACCAAAATAAATATCCACTCATTCCTCAAGTTTATGTCAACAAAGAAGGAAAAAGATTTGATAACATAATTAATGTTACTGTCAGTAATTACAATCCCCAAGAAAATAAAAGTTATATTAGAGAAAATTATGGCCCAAAATTTGTCGATATCTCTGTGGATAGCTTGATAAGAGGAACATCTTTTGCTGCCCCTATGGTAACGGCATGTATCGTAGCAATTCTTAAAAAATCCCCAAAATATTTATCTGCAAAAGAAATAAAAGAACTCTTAATTAAATATTCAATAAGAAAAGCTATTGAAGCTTACGAAGAAACACCAGAAGGAATTCCTGTGCTAGATTGTCAAAACATCCTAAATAATATTTAGAATAATATTTAGGGCCCGTCAAAAGAATACCAAAATATTAGTAAATGTCTTTATATGATACAGTTCTTATTGTAGTATAAAAAAATCAAAAATAAATTTTACTTTTCTTCTATTACTTCTATTATTATTTTGGGTGTATTATTAGTTATGATAAAGAATTCAATCTGGGATCAAGAAACAAAATATTTTTATGCTCTTACTCCGGAGGTAATTGATAATTCCTTAGTAATAAGGGGTATGCGTCCTTCAGGTAGGGTATTTGCTCTAAATAGCCTCGAGAATCGTGTATACGAAGTAGAAATAAATAGACATTCAATTCTTCAAGAACCTTTTTCTACGGAAAGTGTGATCACTAAATTTTATCGTCCAGGCAGGTGGAGTAGAGAGGCCATCAAAGAGGAACATGCATTCCTGTTAGAACTTAGTGCTCAGGAGATCCCAGTAATAGCACCACTGGTTTTTGATGGAGAAACCCTATTTGAGTGCCCTCTAACTGGATTTTATCATGCCCATTTTCCTAAAATAAGAGGACGCTTAAAAGATGAACTAAACATAGAAGAGCTTTCGTGGATTGGTCGTTTAGTGGGCAGAATTCACAATGTTGGATCATCACATAAATTTAACCATCGGCCTCTTTTTCATCCTCAAAATTATATTAGCGCACACTTTGATCATCTCTCGAAAGCAGAATTCTTACCGACTACAACCGTTAAGCATTATATAATGGTTGCGGAACAGTTGAGTAAGCTAATAGCACCACTTTTCAATGCTGATAATAATAATTTTACAAATCAATGTATTCATGGGGATCTTCATCGAGGGAATATCTTATGGACTGTTGATGGCCCATGGGTAGTTGATTTGGATGACTGTGCCATCGGGCCCAGAGAGCAAGATCTTTGGTTATTGTTACCTGGACGAGACGAATACTCTTTGAAGGATCAGGAGATATTTTTAGATGCTTATCTCTCCATATCGAAGGAAGGTATTTATCTCAATCGTTTTATTATAGAGGCCTTGAGATCAATACGTATGATTCATTTTAATGGTTGGATTGCAAAGAGATGGGCCGATCCAGTGTTTAAGAAAATATACTCTTCTTTTGACTCTCAATCTTATTGGGAAACTCAACTACTTGATCTAAAGGAACAATTAAGTCATATTCAAGATGCATCTTAGAAACTTGCAAAAAATTACAAAAAATCAAAAATCTTGATTAATAACGCTTAATAAATAGAGCATTCCTAACTATATTATAAATAAAATTTTAAAAAAATATTTTTTGATATATCTTGGTATATTTGCCAGGAGGAAATTTTTATGGAGAATAACAATATTGAGAAAGAAAAGGTTAGTAGAAATGCAGTGTTCGCTATTTTTAAAGAGCGTAGCACTTTAGAAAGCGCTATTGATTCTTTTAAAACAAGCGGATTTAGGAATTCTGATATTTCTGTACTTATGCAATCTCCTTCCGATTCTCGGGATTTTGCTCATGAAAAAAATACTAAAGCACCTGAAGGTGTGGCGGCCGGAACAACAGCAGGGATCTTAACCGGAGGAATTTTAGGATGGCTTGTGGGAATAGGAGCTTTGTCCATTCCAGGTATTGGGCCTTTTATAGCGGCAGGGCCTATTGTGGCCGCAATTGCCGGAGCAGGAATAGGCGCCACTGTTGGTGGAGTGGCAGGAGGAATAATTGGAATGGGATTTCCTGAGTACGAGGCAATACGCTATGAAAAATTTGTTAAGGAAGGGGGAATTTTAATATCAGTTCATGTAGACGATTCTTTTTGGGAAAACAAAGCTAAAAAAATATTAGAATTATGGGGAGCTAAAGATATTTCAACCGTGAGTGAAAAAAAAATATGATTTTTGTTTTTATAAAAAAATGGAGTTATTTATAAGAATAAATATTAAAAATAATTTGTTAACTTTCATTGTATCCCTTTTATTGATTGCTTTTTTTTCTATCCAAATCTTTATATCTTGGAGTGATATCTGTTGGAGTTTAAGTTTAGATAAAGAAACACTTAAGCAAAAATTACTTGATCAAAATTTAAAAAAAATCAAGCTTCCGGTTGGATTTAAAATTACCTTATACGCTAAGGCCGCCGGAGCACGTTCTATTAGCTTAGGGCCAAAAGGAATAGTATTTGTAGGAACACAAAAAGAAGGAGTGGTGTATGCAATAGTGCCAAAAAGTGATTCAAAAAATGATTATAGTAAAGCAGATAAAGTAATAACAATTATTAAAGGTTTAAATACTCCTAATGGAGTTGCTTATAGAAATGGCAGTCTTTACGTAGCAGAAATTAATCGCATATTGCGTTTTTCTAACATTGAAGAAAATATTAAGCACACTTCAAAATATTCAAACATACAACCTACAATTATAAATGACAGCTATCCTACTGATAATATGCATGGATGGAAATTTATTGCCTTTGGCCCGGATTCTTATTTATATGTTCCAGTAGGCGCTCCCTGCAATATCTGTGAATCTACAAAAGATATTTATGCAAGCATTACTAGAATCAAAGAAAGTGGAAAAGACCTTGAAATATTTGCAAGTGGAGTTCGTAATTCCGTTGGTTTTGATTGGCATCCAATCACCAAAGAACTTTGGTTTACTGATAATGGGAGAGATCTTTTAGGAGACAATCGGCCAGCAGATGAATTGAACTGGGCCCCTAAAAAAGGATTGCATTTTGGATACCCTTATTGCCATGGCGATGAATTTCCCGATCCGCAATACGGAAAAACCCATTCTTGTAAAAATTTTATTGCTCCTCAAATTAGTCTCCCTGCTCATGTGGCGGCCTTAGGAATGCGTTTTTATGTAGGAAAGATGTTCCCGGCCAAATACTATAACCAAATATTTATTGCCGAACATGGTTCTTGGAATAGAAGCGTTCCAATAGGATATAGAATTAGTATCGCATATATAAGCAATAACAATAATAATGAGAAAAATAAAAAGTATAGGTATGAAGTTTTTGCCAAAGGATGGCTTAACTCTAGAAGCTACTGGGGTAGACCTGTTGATTTGCAGGTTATGCCAGATGGCTCATTACTAGTTTCCGATGATAGTGCTGGGGCAATTTATAGAATAAGCTACCAAGCAAAAAGCATAAAACATAAAGTAAAACATAAAGTAAAAAACAAAGTAAAAAACAAAATAAAAAACAAAATAAAAAATAAGGAGTAGCTATGCTTCAATTGTTTCTAACAAGTATTATAGCACTACTACTTAATTATGCTATCTAACAATTATGTTACTTCATAATAGTGATGTCGCTAAAATGTTTAAAAAAATTGCTGATTTGTTGGAAGTCAAAGGAGAAAACCCTTTTAGAGTTCGTGCCTATCGAAGGGCCTCAATGATTATTGATTCTCTTCCTCGTTCTTTAGAAAAGATGATAGAAGAAAATGAAGATCTAACTCTCTTCGAAGGAATAGGCAAAGATTTGGCCCAACAAATAAAAAATGTTGTCATGAGTGGCAGTCATCCAAAACTAACAGAACTAGAAAAAGAATTCCCTGCAGGCATTAATGATCTTATTAAAATAAACGGAATAGGACCTAAGAAATTAAAGATATTATTTGATCAGCTTAAAATTAATAATCTATTAGACTTGGAAATAGCAATTAAACATAAACAGCTACGCCAGCTGCCTGGATTTGGAATTAAAACAGAAGAAAATATTTTAAAAGAGCTTAAAAGAGTGGCCCTAGCAGAGAAACGAATGCATTACAAGGATGCCGAGAAGGTTATCATTCCTTTCGTTAAATATTTGAGTGAGGTTTCTGGTGTAAAGAAAGTAGAGATTGCAGGAAGCTTACGTCGAAAAAAAGAAACTGTAGGGGATGTAGATCTTTTGGCCATTTGTAACAATACTTCGGCCATAACCAAAAAATTTGTTGAATACCAATATGTCAAAGAAACAATTTCTCACGGCAAAACTCGTTCTTCTGTTATTCTAAAAAATGACCTGCAAGTTGATTTAAGAGTAGTCCCAGAAAAATCATATGGAGCGGCCTTACTGTATTTTACAGGATCAAAAGAGCACAATGTTGCCATCAGAAATTTGGCGCTCAAAAAAGGAATGAAAATAAACGAATATGGAGTATTTCGAGAGTATAAAAGTGACGAAAAAAACGGCCAAAAAAATAAAATCGAAAAAAGAGTTGCGGGAAAAAGTGAAGAAGAAATTTATGCTTTATTTGCCATGCCTTATATTGAGCCAGAACTTAGGGAAAACCAAGGAGAAATCCAGGCAGCAGGCAAACATAGTCTCCCTAACCTAATTCAGGAAAAAGATATTAGAGGTGATCTTCATTGTCATACTACCGCCTCCGATGGAAAAAACACTATTGAAGAAATGGGTATTGCCGCTAAAGAAAAGGGGTATGAATACTTGGCCATTACTGATCATACTCCCAGTATACGCATTGCTGGTGGCCCTGCTACCTTTAAAGATTATGAAAAACATTTAGAGAATATAGATTTAGCTAATCTTAATCTTAAAGAAATTACCCTATTAAAAGGTGCTGAAGTTGAAATTTTAGAAGATGGAAAATTAGATCTTCCAAACTACGTTTTAAAAAAGCTAGATATTATAGTTTGCTCTGTTCACTCTCATTTCAAACTGTCTGTAGAAAAACAAACTGAACGAATATTAAGAGCATTAGATAATAATTATTTTCAAATTTTGGGGCATCCTACAGGTAGATTGATTGGAGAGAGAGATCCTTATGAGGTTGATCTAGAAAGGATTTTAAAAGAAATAAAATTGAGAGGAAAAGCAGTGGAACTTAATTCTTTTCCTTCCAGATTGGATTTAAAGGACATATACCTTAAAATGGCCAAAGATATGGGAGTAAGAGTGGTTATCTCTACTGATTCTCATTCTAGAGAAATGCTTCATTTAATTAAATATGGTATTGATCAAGCTCGTAGAGGTTGGTTGGAGGCCAATGATGTTGTTAATACTTTGAAGTTATCAGACCTCAAAAAAATATTATCTTCATAAATATAAATTGAAGAAGTTTTAATTATTGTTTTTGGATACTGCTTTCCAAATACTTTTGGGCCAATTTTATAAGAGGATCGGTATTTTTCTGTTCATCGAATAGGCCTTCATTATTAGCATTATCCGCGATAGCAATATCAGGAGTTATTCCTTCCGGTTGCCAGGTTTTATCGTTGCTATCGTATAAATTGCCGATGGTAAATTTTATTTTATAATCGTTGGCCAGATCGTATACTGTTTCGATACTAGCTTTGCCAAAGGTTTTTTCTCCGACAATAATTGCATTGGAAATATTTTTAAGTACAACTGCACTTACTTCACCTAAGGATGCAGTCTGAGCATTTACCAATATTACCATTTTGAGTCCTTCAGCAATTCCTGTCTCCTTTGATTTGATAATCTCAATTTGATTGTGACCCCGTTTTATTTTGAAAAGAACTTGATCTTTTTTAGCAAATAGCTCTAATGTCTTAATTCCTTGATCCAACATACCATCCGAATTATTTCTTAAATCTAAAATCACATGATTAATTTTTTTACTCTTCACATCCTTAAGTATGGTGAGCATTTGTTGATAAGTTTTTTGATTGAAATCTCGTATTTTGATATATGCAATTTTGGGGCTAATAATAATACTTTCAACAGTATTCCAAACGACTTTATCTCGGCGTACATTTTTATTAATTATTTCTCCATCTCTTAAAATTGCAAGTTTAACTTTTGAACCAATTGGTCCTCTTATTTTATTACTAATATCTATAAGTTCCTTGAATTTTTTAATAGGAACTCCATCAATTTTTAAAATCAAATCACCAACCTTTAACCCATCTTTACTGGCACCACTACCTGGAACTATTTTTTCTACGATAGGCATAGTATCTCCCTTTTGTGGATCATATCTATAAACCACGCCTATCCCCGATATTTCCCCTGCCGCCTCGGTCTCCATATTTTTGCTAGTGCTTGGTGATAGGAGTACATTAAAAGAATCGGAATTTTCAGGACTCCGAGAAGAGTCTTTAAAATTTTTAGAGCCATAAAAGTTTTTTTCTTCTAATACCGCTAATACACCTTTTAAAGCTCCTTGATAAATCTCATCTTCAGTAAGCGAATATAACGATTTCTCTTCAATTGCTTTGAGTGCTTTTGCAAATATTTCTTTATTAAAAATTTCAGGAGAGTTTTTAGCGCTAGCAAGACCTAATAAAAATGTTGAGAAACAAGAAAAAATAAAAAGCAAGAACACTCCAACAAACAATCTAATATTTTTTTTGTTATTCATGTTATTCATCTTATTCATAAGTGCCTCCATAAGCCATTAATTAAAATATTTTTGAATTAATAAAATTTTTTTCACTCCATGATAGAGGAGTTGAAAACGTTTCTTTATCTTTATTATTAAGTGTATTATTAAGTGTATAATTATTCTTGTCATGAATGTTTTTGCTTTGAAGAGCTTCCCTTCCCCTTTCTTTTTTATCAATCAAAGAAAGTTGTGATTCACAATATATTCCCATTATAAAAGCGGTAACTACCAAAACTCCTGACTTAACTAATTTTCTGGCCAAGATACTATTTGGTATCCTTTGTTGATCTATATTGGCCTTGGCCAAAGAATAAAATAGCTCATTAGGAATCAACTTGACTTGCTTTCTTAAAGTATCAATTTTTTCTAATCTTGTTTTTAAATTTGGATTGCTTTCAATTTCCTTACGAATACGGTTCTCAATTTCTTTACAACCGTCTCCTATAAGATAGGATAGAAGCTCCTCATCGCTAAAAACATTTTGGGTCTTTTTATTTTCATCCATAATATTACCTTCATTTTATATATAAACATGTACGCTTATATACGCTTTTAATTTGTTTTTTGTTTTTTTAAAATTTTAAGTGCCTCATTAATTCTACTTTTTACCGTTCCTTCGGGAATATTTAATATTTTTGCAATATCTGCAATGCTGAGTTCATTCTTAATTCGTAAAATTAAAACTTCTTTTTGCTTCCAGGGAAGAGATGCCAATAGTTCTATTATATTTGCTTCATTTTGAGCTTCGCCGAAGGTGAGAGGTAAATATTTATTTAGATAATCTTTAAAGGAGATTAAAAAGTTTTGAAGACGTCCTTTCGCTCGTAAACGATTTAGAGATCTGTTCCTAACAGACTGAAAGAGGTAGGCCTTGCTGATGTTAAAAGTCGAACTAAGGTTTTTTTCTAAACATTCAAGAAAGACTTCTTGAACCACCTCCTGAGCATCTTGCCAGTTGCTAGTCATCATTGCTGAAAAGGTAACTAATGATTTTCTTTGTTCAGTAAAAAAAACCTCTAATTCCTTTGTTCCATTCTTTTGCACGGTTTGGCCTTGGGTTTCCTAGATTTCTACATATATATAATATAAAACACCACATGGAGGGAAAAGGTTCAAAATAATAAAAATATTTTTTGTCCAATATTTTCACTATGGCATTATATAATTTGTTAAAGAGGGGAACCGTTTCAGATTTCATAAAAACCCACCTCGTTAAGTTTATTTTTAGTTAAAATTTTCGAGAAAAGTTTACGAAGAGGATAGTACTCTTGTGAGGGAAATTTGGCCAGCGGGAATGACTGCTTGTGGGTAATAGTCAGGTTCCGTGAGGGGCACAGTTCTTCTCACAATGTAAATTTATAGGAGAACTATATGTCTACTCGACGAAATATTTATTGGATGAAAAACAAATTATTTTAGTGGGAATTAGTATTGATAAAAAACAAAAAAATTTTGGAAAATGGACTTCAGAACTTTTAAATATTAAAAGACTAACCAAAACTAAAATTGTAAAACGAAAAAAAGTAAATACTAAAAAATAAATCTTGATTTTTGATCTGTGGATTTACTCCACTTTATGATAAAATGAAGGTGCGGACTGTGAAATAGAGAATCAGTATCTACTGATGGACGACAGGCCTCGGAGACCCTCTCAATTATCTACAACTATTTATCGCAAGTACTATTGCGCCTTTATATAGGTCGGACTCAATAATACATATACAATATAAAAACACCACAGGAAGTAAAAAGGTTCGAAATAATAAAAATATTTTTTTTAAATTTTCTAACAGCTACCTCGCTACCTGGATTGTAAAATGATTAACTTTTATCCGGTTCAAGCTTACAATAAAAGTTTATGTTAGTAATGGGAACTTAATAACTTTCCATTCCTTAATTTTGAAACTCTAAAATTGAACAGAAAAAACGAAGTTAAACAAAAATTATTTGACAAAAATTGTCCAGCTAATACAATATAATGTATAGGCATTACCGTTCCCCAGATTAAAAAATTAAGTCTTTTAATCAATTTGAGACTTTGCTAATAATTAGATAAACTCTATTATTTTTCATGGCCTCAAGATATCATTAGTAATTGTTATATTAATAATTGTTATGTTTTCAGAATGGAAAAATTATTGAATGATCAAGGAGGTAATTTCATTTGAGCTATAAGTTACTATCTATAGAAATTTTTAAACACATAAGAGGTAGTGATTCATTCAAAGATATTTCAAAAATGGTAGGAGTTCCAACTCAAAGGCTTTATGCTTGGGAAACAGGAAAAACTTCCATCAGAACTTCGCTTTTTTTTTATTTGACAGCAAAAAAAAATTTTAATTTGACCAGCATTTTTTATTCGCTTTATGCACCTGAGATTCCTCCTTTTAATATTTCAACAAATACGACCCAAAATATTTTAAAGACAAAATATTTACCTTGTCTTTTAAAAAAAATCAGAGGAAAAAAAACACTTGAAGAAATAAAAAATATTATTGCAATAACAAACCGATCATCTTTTAATCATTGGGAAACTGGGAAAAGAGACATTCCTTTTGATAAATTTCTTAAACTTATTGATCTTTATAGCGGACGACTTAATGCTTTTTGTGAATCACTGGAGTTTACAAAGAGTTTGAATAATTTCGGATTTAAAAACCAAAAGGCAAATTTTTCTAAACGCTTTTTTTCTTTGCCTTGGACACCAACAATCTATCTTTATCTACAAACAAAACCATATGGAAGAATTAGAATTCATAATAATAGAATAATTTGTAATCACCTAAAAATAACTGAAAAGATGCTTACAGAGGCCTTAAAAATACTAATTGATTTAGAGCTAATTAGATTTGATGGAGAAAAGTATTTGTGTAATAAGGGACAATTTTATGTGGGACCTATTATTACATCGAAAATAGTTGAAAACCTTAATGACTATTGGTTTTCAAAATCAAAAGATTTAGCAAAGCTGAAAGGTTTTCATAAAATTGAAGAGCATACTGTATCGAAAGAGTTGTATGAGAATATTTTAAATTGGGTACAAGAATTAAGAGAGAAAATTCGTAATGAAGTTAAAAAAACTAAACCTGAAATGTTAATTCACATTCATTGGCAGATTGCTAAAATGGTTGAGGATGATAAGATTGAATAACAATATTGAATAATGAAAATGTATAAAAAAATCAAAAAAGTATACAGAAAAGTGAAAAGCGGCATTTGAGGGAGATGTTTTTTTATATTAATTTAGGTTAAGCTATTACTTAAGAACGCAAAATGGTACCATCTGCTTTCGATGAAAATAATAATATAATTCAAAATTAGAAAAGCAATTAAATTTATCAATTTATATGCTATAGGAGATTTCTCAATGAAAAATTCAAAATTACTCGTTACCTTATTTTTTCTTTTAATTTCATTTTATTCTATTAACACTTTTGCCTCTACAGGCATAATTTGTGTACCTAACGATGCGAATAGAGTGGTAATTACTTTAAGCGAAATGTGTGCAACGAACCTAACCCCAGAAAATATTAACAGGCTTAGTGTTGAATTTCGTGATAATGAGGGTGAATTAAGTTTAGATTCTATTGTAAAATCTTCTTCAAATATTTATGGTGAATACGACTTGATTTTCAAGCATATTCCTAATAGCATTTTTGTAGGTATTGTAGGAGTTACTCTTACTATTCCTCGTCCATATGATTGCCAAGTTAATTACATATTCGAATTTCGAGTGGAAAATACCTGCACTGGTGGTAAGATTAGGTTTGAATAATTAGCTTCCACAAAAGTAACTATTCAAGGCCACTACTGTGGCCTCTTTTTATAGATGAGGTGAGTACTTGTGAAATTTCTCCTGTTTTCCTGTTTTTTGTTTGTTGTATCCATTATATCCATGGTTTTTTATTTTATTAGTTTATTTATATTTATTGATTTGAATAAATCGTTTGCATTTGATGTCCGTTTTGAACATACATTTGTTCCTTTTGCAAAAAACAATAGTGCAGTAAATTCTGGTGAAGGCGGAAGTTCATGGGGAACAGAAGATAGTTTTATTAAGGCCATCTCATTATCTGAAGATAAAATTCCCTCTCTTTTTAAATTAAAAATACCACAAGATCGAGAAATTATTTACTCTACCGTTCCTTATACTGATTTTTTTTCCAACACTAAAGAGGTTGTGCTTTATAGAGGAACAATTCGATTGTGTATTGATAACTCAATTTTAATAGACCCCGATCAGCTTGCTCCCGCCCTTGATTTTTTTTTGGATAACTTTGCAGGAACAAAAGATAATGGAAGAATGTTTGATATATCAGTGGCAGTAATTAAAATTACTAGTTCCTCGAGATTTAATGTTAACAATGAAGATTATGAAGCAAATTACAAATCCTATGAATCAATAGAAAAGAGATGCGATCTTCTGCTAAAAAATGGTTCATGGAATGAGTTTCCCTTCAGTTATTTGCCGGATGGTCCGAGTGATGAGCAAGATCTAATTAAAGGAAAAGTTTTTGCCGTATACTATCGATATAATCGAGCAAATATACCGGTAATTGTAATCCGTCCCGATACGCAGTTAAAGCTTGATCAGGAAAATAACTCTTATATTTTCAAAATTAATAATCAGCTTTATATAGATGGTAGAACACTAATTTTGCATGAGATGGGACATTTCTTAGGTCTGGAACATTCTAATCCGGAATTAAATGATCTTGAAATTACCGCCATGGGAATGGACACCCATTATAGAAATAATTCTAATTATAAATTACGTTTTTTTTATGCAAAAGATTTATGGAAGTATTGGGAGATATCCCAATGGAGTATATATCGAAGAATTTATAAACTAAACATGTTTTCTCCATGTGAATTATCAGATATTAATTTTGTTCCTTTGAAAGGTATTTCACTGTCAGATGCTATTAATGATTTTAATGCCAGACTGGCCAGAGAAAATATTTCAGACAAACTTAGGTTAACACCGCAAATAGTACAAGAAATTGTTAGAAAAGAGATACATTACGTTCCAAAGGAAATATGTACTTCATATCAATCTGTCATTAGAGGAATACTGCCATTTAATCTCCAGCTGGTAATTAACAAATCAGATGAGAATAATGTTATCAAGTCAATTTTAAAGCATGATAACTATTTTTGTAAGAGTGGAGAATGTACTTATGACATGAGTATCAGAGAACTTAAGGGTAAATTTCTTTGGCAAAATTTTCTTAAATTTGCTTCTGGTAAATGTGTTCAGACCTCTGATGTAGTACAATTTCTGGGACAAGTTTTTTATTTGGACCGCCCGGTTGAAAATTTAAAGATGGAATATCTAGAAGAGGATTTTAAAAAATACTTTAATCCTCTAACTGGTGAATTTAAACCAACTAGTGATGTGGCCTTGAAATTAGATGCTGATAATCTTTTATCATCAGAGTGGTATGGTGTTAGATTTTTGTTCACTGAAGAGAATAAATTATTTATTTGGCCAATGTTTAAGCTAAAACATGTTATTATAAATGATAACCAAATTAATTCCAATCTTATCCATGCTAAAGTAGTACCTTCTATAAGAGGGCGTACCGTAAGATCCGATGGCCACTTTACCGTTGAAAGGAGTGATAATTTATCTGAATGCAGAACTAGTATTTCCTCATCCATTATTCCTTAATTTAACTTTCATTTTACCTTTAGTAAACCTTCATGCTCGTTCGAGATTTTTATACAAGTTAGGATAGCGGCAGCATCGTTATTTTGCCACACTGACGGTTTTCTAATTCTATTTTGCATTCACATTTAAAATTTTATTTACGACAAATGGTCCTTCATAAATAAATGAAGTAAAGATTTGTACTAAAGAAGCACCAGCATCTATTTTTTCCATATACGAGCGATATGAATTTACACCCCCAGAGGCAATTATAGGAAATTTTCCCTCTGTATATTTATACACATGTTGAACGAAATTAGTTGATGTTTTTTGCAGAGGAAGACCACTTAGACCACCACTAGGACCACAACCTTTACCATCAATTTTTGTAGTATTACAAACAACAAAACCATTTATATTTGATAGGGATTGATCTATGGCCAAGTCAAGAATTTGATCTAGTGTTTTAAAATTTAAATCAGCAGATATTTTTAGAAAGATTGGTTTTTGTTTTGGTTTTGGTATTGATTCTGATTCTAAGTTTGATAACAATATGCTTTCACTCTTTAATGTTTTTAAAAGAGAGGATAAGAAATATAATTCTTCATAAACCTTACCTTCGCTAGTATTGGGACAGCTAATATTTAAGGTTAAATAATCAGCGTATATATAAAGTAATTTAAATGAGGTAACAATATCTAAGATACCTTCCTCCGCAGAAATTTTCAGTGAATTAAGTGAAGGTGTTTTAGCAATATTTACTCCGATAGGAGGAAGTGGGATGGAAAACTTATTTTGAATTTTTCGAATCTTTTTCAAATTATTAGCAATTTCATTGGCCCCAATATTATTGAGTCCCATATGATTAATTAGTGCTTCATCTTTAATTAAACGAAAAATTCGTGGTCGATCATTTCCACGGTTAGGAAGTGCGGTAACAGAACCAGTTTCAATGAACCCAAAATTTAAAGTAGAAAGAAAGGGAATTATTTCAGCATTTTTATCAAATCCTGCGGCAAGACCAATTGGATTTTTAAAATTTAAACCTAGAATGTTTTGAGGGCCGAAACGGCCTTCATAGGAACCATGATTTTTAAATTTACATAAATACAAATAGGTATATAACAATGGAGAAATTATCTTTGCAGATTTAACTATAAAGTTATGAATATTTTCAGCATCAAATTTAAAAAATATTGGTCTAATTAAATTTCTATATAATTGCATTAGCAATCTCTTTTACAATTAAATATGCCTCTTTAATTCTCTCTTCTTTACTATTTTTTAGATTTATTGGTCTGCCAATAACCATTATGGAAGCACCATTAATTGCAGCATCTTTTGCAGAAATAGTTCTTCTTTGATCAACACCTGCCTCACTTGTAATTCCTCTAATTCCAGGAGTAACACAAAGAAATTTTGGTGGAATTAATTTTTTTATAAGAGGAATTTCAGCTGCCGATAAAACAATTCCATCAACGGCCTCACTTGCTACTGCCGCCTTTGTAAGGTGAACAACTTGATCAACTACTGTGGCCTTGATGTTTAGATCACGATCTATTATTTGATCATTAATACTTGTAAGAACTGTGACTGCAACAATATTTGCTTGATTTTTAGAACCAATGCGCGCCGCCCTCATCATTTCAACTCCACCTGAAGCGTGAATTGTAAAAAGAGAAACTCCCAGTTCTGCAATTGCTCGAGAAGATCGTTCGACAGTATTTGGTATATCATGCAATTTTAAATCTAAGAAAACCTCTCCTCCATTATGTTTAACTGTTTTAACGGCCTGTTCACCAAAGCGGATAAATGTTTCAAGTCCTACTTTGAAATATTTAATATATGGTTGAAGTTCAATCACTCTGGCCTTTAAATCAGAAAGATCATAAAATCCATCTAGTGCTAAAGCAATTTTACCTCTAGCAATTAATTCTTTTTCATTTAGAGTGTTATACATATTGGTTCATTTCCTTTTTAAGAATTGAAGACATTAAAAAATTATGATTATGTTTTATATCAATTTGTTTAATTATAGATTTAATATTACTTAAAGAATAAAACAAAATGTTTTTTTGTTTGAGATAATCATGAAACGATATAGAATTCGATGTTGAATTTGAATTTGAATTTGAATTTGAGTTTGAAGCAGTAGAACGATCGGTTAATACTAAACATGCGCTAACATTTGCATTTGGTAATTGGTTAACAACTTCTATAGTTTTAATTAATGATTCTCCGGTAGTAGTTACATCTTCAATAATAACGACATTTCCTTTAGGTTGACCAATAAAATATCTATCTCCAATATCACCATGAGATTTTGCAACCGCCCTGCCCATTGCTAAAACAGCTTCGGTATTTTGTGGTGTAGCTTGTAAACGACTTTGTAAATAAAAATATTGAACAAAAAGTGCAATTTTTGTGGCGCCTTCAGGTACTCCATAAAATGTATCACATTCGATACTGTTTAAATCAATAAATTTTAAAATCATATGTAATAATTTATCAAACAATAAAAAATTATTACTAACTTGTCTCCAATTAACATAGATATGTGATTTTTTTCCAGATGCAAGAGTAAAAGCATTCTCACTTATTGATAATACTTTATGTTCAAGAATAAAATCAATTATTTGTTTTTCAAAAGTATTAAAATTATTAAAAGTATTCATTTAATTAATTTCCTAAAAAAGTTATTTTTTAAAAAGCAATTGAGATCTCATTTCTAGTAAAAAATTCCTCACAATAATGACAACGAACTTGTAATGGATCATCTGACTCAATGTAAAATATTGAACGAGCAAATTCCTTGTGTTCCGCCCTGGAAATACACAAAGGATTATTACAAATTAATAAATCATACAAGGGAGAGGGTAGTATTGCTCGCTCTTTCTTTATTACTTTTTGATTTTTGATTATATTTATTGTGTGCTTTGGAGAAATAAGCGCTATTTTATAAAGCTGTTCAGGGGTTAAAATTAATTTATGTATGGCCACTACATCTTTTCTTCCATATTGTTTGCTACGAATATTGGTGCATAAAACTACTTCAGCATCAGTTATTTTATCAAGACTAAGCATTTTGTAGAGCTTTTGTCCCAGATTAACTTCTATATGATCAATTAATGTCCCCTCATCTAAACGATATAAAAATTTATCACCTTTTTTTTGTCCATCAATAATAGGAAGATTAAGAGATCCCGGTAATCTTTTATTATGATTATGATTATGATTATGATTAATTATTAAATTTTCTGAATGAATAATGCTAGATAATAGAGATTCTCTTAAATGAAGTCCATTTTGTGCCTGAATAAAATATTTTGCGTAAGGAGTGTTATCAACATCAATAGATATCTCCATATTATTTTTATCTCTAGGCAATGGATGTAATATAATTAAATCCTTTTTAGCGTATCTTTCTAAGAAGTCTTTATTTATGTAAAATAGTCCTAATATTTTTTTAAATTCAGCTTCACCTTCAATTCCTAGAGGGAAACGTTCTCGCTGAATTCTTGTCACATACAAAACATCAACCAGAGCTACTATTTCTTTAAGATTAGAGGCAATAATTGGTTTCTTACCGCTCATATTACAATAATCTGTAATTCGCCACTGAGGCATATCTAATCCCGGAGGAGAAATGAGATATACTTCAACATCAAATAAACTGAGTGCATCTATTAGAGAATGTACTGTACGACCATATTTTAAATCTCCAACTAATGCAATTTTAAGTTTGTCTAGAGTATGTTTTTCTTCATAAATAGTAAAAAGATCAAGAAGTGTTTGAGTGGGATGACCACTACTACCATCCCCTCCATTAATCACTGGAATATTTAGATGATCGGCCGCCAAACGAGCGGCCCCTGCCAATTCATGTCTCATTATGATGGCTTTGTAATCATATGCCTCAAACATTCTAACAGTATCAATTAAAGGCTCACCTTTTTTAACTGATGTTCCCTCAGCGCCTGCAAAACCATTAATATAAAAACCTAAATTTTGAGCGGCCGTCTCTGAACTTACTCTGGTTCTTGTGGAGTTTTCAAAGAAAAGGGAGGCAACTTTTTTATTACTACCAACATTGTTTTTGTTGTCTGGAAAAAATTTTTTTTCTTCTTTAACTTTTTCGCAATCTTTAATTATTGAAAGGATATCTTCTCGAGAGAGATCTTTAATTGAGACAATTCCTTTTGACTTATTAAAATTCATAACAGCTCCTCATTTAATTATAAATTATATTGTAAATTATATTATAAATTATATTATAACAAAGTTACTTGTGCATTTATGGTCATTCCTTCATAGGGAGAATGTTTGCATTTAGATTTTATAAAACTTTTATTTATTATTGTTTGTTTAGAAAAATCTAAAATTGCAAATTTTCCATGATAATTTTCTTTTATATCACCAAGAAATAAATTTTCATTAGTCTCACTATTTTTAGTATGTCTTTGTTGTAAATTGTAAAAGTAGTTAAATATCTTTGAGGGATTATAAGATGATAATCGACATAAAAGAGTTGGATCTACTTTCATTTCCTTTATTAAATATGCAATCATTAACCCATAAGTATCAAGACCCGGTAATCCACTTACTGAAAGTGGATCTTTTGTAATTTTTTCTTCATAGGTGTGGGGGGCATGATCAGTAACTAAATAATCAAATGATGATAATAAATCAAATATTGCTTTTTGAGTTTTCTTTTTTCTCAGAGGAGGATTTACTTGAAAATAATTATCATTATTATCTTCTGAATTTAAAAGTAAATGATGAAAGCAAATTTCTGTTTTTATATCAATGCCATTTTCTTTTGCCGCCAAACAAAGATGCATTCCTTCAACTGTAGATAAGTGAGCAATAGTAGTCTTTAATTGAAA
>JADGAM010000081.1 GCA_015232015.1 Oligoflexia bacterium
CTTTATTGAATTCAATCGAACCTGGTTTAAGATTATCGTATCGATAGTGTAAAGTAAACTTTCGGCTTTATTAATGAAAAAAAGACATGCCTAAATATTTATGATAAATGTTTAAGTAAAGGAGGGTAAAAAACCATTCCTTTAATTTAACGACAAAAGTATGGCTTATTATGTTAATACCATTCGAAGAAGAGTATAAAAAAAAATATTATTCGCTGATAGACCAGATCTTCGATAGCAATTTTTGGTCTGATGGAAAAATGTTAGCATTATTCGAAGAGAAATTTTCTGAATATGCAAACCTAAATTCAGTCGCTTTATCAAATGGAGGGACAGCTCTCTTATCGATTTTTCATTATTTGAATGTAAAAAATTACGAAGTAATAATTCCCACTAACACGTTCTACGCAACCTCAGTTGCTGCCAAAATGGCTGGTGCCGATATTGTATATGCAGATTGTAATCGTGGTGATTTATGTATTTCTTTAGAAGACATAAAAAAGAAAGTAAACTCCAACACAAAAGCAGTTGTTGTCGTTCATATAGGTGGACACATAGCTTTTGAGATTGAAGAAATTGCATTATTTTGTCGTCAAAACAAAATTTATCTCGTCGAAGATTGCGCTCATTCGCATGGAGCAACTTTTTTAAAGAAAGCTGCTGGTCACTGGGGATTTGCAGGGGCATACTCATTTTATGCTACAAAAACGCTTCCACTTGGAGAAGGTGGGATGGTAGTGACCAAGGATCAAGATTTTGTCGATTGGTTAAAAATTTATAGAAATTATGGTAAAAAAATTGTTAATGGTAAAGTCTCTTATCCCATGAAGGATGGGTTTAATTACAGGATGAGCGAATTTACAGCAGCATTAGGAGTTGTCCAATTAGAACGCCTGCCTAAAATACTTGATTGGAAACGAATGTTGGCAGATAAATATGACAAAATATTTTCTAACCGCGTTCACTTTCCCCCGGGAATGGAGTCTGGTTTTTATAAATATATTGTCTTTGATTATTCCCTTAAGCATGAGACTGGCAAGGTATTTAGCTATAGTGACTTCGGTCATGCTATTGATGGTACAGATAAGCAAAAAAGTGTATCCTTCCCCAATTCTGATTGGATATCCGAGCACCACAAATGTCCTCCTATATATCTTGGTTGGGAACATGCCGAAAAGACTACTGATGAATTGAGGTATTTACTAATCGGGAAACAATAACAAGTGAGAAACGACTAGTAGCCCAATCTGCTGGATTTATAGATGGATGTTGTTTTATAGGGGATGATGTATGGAAATAACTTATATTGCTGAAATTGGAAACAATCACAACGGAAATATTGATGTAGCAAAAAAAATGGCAGAAGCGGCAATTGCTGCTGGTGCTGATTATATTAAATTTCAAATATACAAAACGGATCAATTTATTGAAAAAAATGGTCAGTTTTACGATGAATTTTCTCAAGAGCAATTATCCTATGATGAATTTAAAGCACTGAAGAGGTATGTTGAATCATTAGGGGGAAAATTTTTAGCAACACCATTTGATATTGACTCGCTAGAATTTATCGCAGGACTAGATGTCGATGCTATAAAAATTGCTTCTGGAGACATGAATAATTGGCCTTTATTGGAAAAACTTCTTCAGTATAAAAAAAAGATTTTTATATCTGTTGGTGGTTGGAGCATAAATGAAATAGATGAAATCGTATCTTTTTTGGACAAAAAAGAGGCTAGATTTTCCATCCTTCATTGTATTATCAGCTATCCATCTCAGTTTGAAGAACTGAATTTGAGATTCATACCTTTTCTTGAAAAAAAGTATCAAAAGGAAATAGGTTTTTCTGATCACTCTCTAGGCATTGAGGGTTCCCTTGCTGCCATAGCACTGGGCGCAACTATTATTGAGAAACATTTTACGATTGATAAAAGTCTACCAGGTGGAGATAACTCAATGTCAATTGAGCCAGATGAATTTAAGCGATTAAAGTTTGAAGGCGATAATATTGCCCTTGCTCTTGGAAGTGAGAATAAGTGCTTGTCTGAAAATGAAATGGCAACCAAGAAAATTATTTCGAGATTTTTTTATGCTAGCAGGGATATATCGGCAGGAGCAGTGGTATCTCCAATTGATCTCGTTGCTCTAAGAGGTGAAAATTCATTAAATGGAATACCAGTTGAGCAGTATTATAATTTGATAGGAAAAAGAACTAAGGTTTTAGTTTCTAAACATTCCTTAATTAATTCTAGTTTTTTCGAATGATAAATCTAGTACTACCCGTTTCAAATATTATTAAAGAATTTCCTCTTTCGTTTATAAACAGCTTTAAAACATTGGAATATAAATACCCAAGTCCGTTGATCTTTCCTCAAAAGGACAAAATATTCCACTCTTCCTTCTCTTTAGTGCAAGATGACTTCGAAAGAATATATAGAGAGAGTGGTATAGCTTCATTTATTATCAAAAATCGGATAAGGCGATTCTCCCTCGATGCCGGTCCGTGTTTTACGGTATTCAAGGTGGTTGATAATCAATATATAGGGGAAAAGAATCGATTAACAAGCGGTGATCTCATGATGCTTTGTAGGAAAAGAATAAAATTTCTTCGTCAGTTATTGCCTGAGCAATGTGAAATTGCCGTGGAGAACCTAAATTATTACAACACTAGCGCATACGATGGTGTGTGTACCGCAGAGTTTTATAATGAACTTTGTAAAAATCTTCAGATAAGATTAGTGCTAGATATTGCTCATGCTTTTGTTACTGACTATAATCTTTATAAAAATAGAAAACAATTTATTGATTTAATAGATGCGAACAATGTTTGTGAAGTGCATCTTAGTAAAATGCGAGTTGAAAGTAGTGGCGCAATTGATGCTCATGAATTGCCAGATGAAGTTGAGATAAATGCTCTTAGCGAATTTATGACCCGAAGAAATGTCAAGTCGAACCTCGATGTGGTAGTTGAGCACTATAAAAATGCAAGTGGAGTGATGACTTTCTATACGAAAATCATGCGCACATTTTGAGGCCTTCAAAGTATCCCATTTCATCACAAAAGGCTTAGTGCCTTTATTTGATTGGAAATAACAATATGTGTGGAATAGCAGGACTGGTATCTGGATCAAATGATTGCAATCACGAAAATATCACTATGATGTTAGATAGTATTGTACACCGTGGTCCTGATGATTATGGTACATACGTTAATCATTCTATTGCCATCGGGATGAGGCGACTGAGCATAATCGATCTGGAAAAAGGAAAGCAGCCAATCACCCTGCCTAATGGAAAAACAATTGTGTTTAATGGTGAGATCTATAACTATAAAAAGCTGAGAGACCATCTCCAGTCTGAATTCTATGTTAATTTTAAAACCAATAGTGATACTGAAGTCATACTCTGGCTCTATGAGAAATATGATCTTCTTTTCCTTAATTTGCTAGAGGGGATGTTTGCAATCTGCATTTATAATCCAGAAGCGAGAAAGATCATCCTAGCTAGAGATAGAGTAGGGATTAAACCACTGTATTACTTCTTCGATGGCAATCGCTTTTTGTTTGCTAGTGAGATAAAGGCCATTTTAAAAGTTTTAAGTTCTCGACCTCCAATAAACTATCAAGCAATTAATCAGCTTATGACCTTGCGGTATATTCCAGCACCTGAAACTATTTGGAGTAATATTTTAAAGTTAGCACCTGCTCATTATCTAACCTTTCAAATGGAGACAAAACAACTAGAGATAACACGATATTGGGATTTTCATTTTAATTCTGCTGAAAACGATCCTAAAAGAAATTATCTCGATGAATTTGAAGATCACTTTCACTGTTCGGTAGATAAACAGTTAGAGGCATCTGACGTTCCTGTGGGCATTCTGCTCAGCGGAGGACTCGATTCAACCGCCGTTGCTGTTGCTGCCAAAAAAAGTAAACATTCAAATTTATCAACATTCAATATCTTCTTTGAAGAAGGTGGAATCTATAGCGAAAGAGAGTTTGCTATGACAGTTGCCAATATTATAAAATCTAATCATAAAGAGATAAGAATAGGACGACATGAATTTATTAACACTATTGATGAGTTTGTTTGGCATAATGATGAACCTCTTGCTGATCTTGCCTCAATTCCACTCTACCATGTTTGTAAACTTGCAAGCAAAGATGTAAAAGTCGTTTTGGCCGGAGAAGGAAGTGATGAAATTTTGGGTGGATATAACATCGAGCAATTGGCAAAAAAAATAGATTTTTTGTTTAAATATAAAAATCTCATTTCACGTGCACCACTCGTTCACCATTTGCTACCAAAAAAATACAAAACGATCTTTAATTGTATCAAAGACGATCGCTTCTCTGACATCTTTCGATCTCTTCCTCTCCATATGACTTATTATGCAAACAGTGATCAAAAACGAGAATTTTTAAAATTTCCAGTTATTACTAGCTCAGAAAAATTTATTCAAAAGTTGTATCAACAAACGACCTCTCCTCTCCTAATAGATCAATTAATGGAAGTTTATTGTCGATCATGGCTAGTGGATGATCTACTATTAAAAGCAGATAAGATGAGTATGGCCTCATCTTTAGAACTAAGAGTTCCTTTTTTAGAGCATACTATACTTGAATGGGCCAGTACCCTCCCTTTAAGATTTAAAGTCGGGGATAGCAAAGTTGGTTTTCAAAGTAAGCGAATATTAAAACTTTATCTTAAACGCCACAGCATTCCTTCTCACATAATCCATCGACCAAAAAGAGGTTTTCCTGTACCCTCCAGAGAATGGTTGAAGGGAGATATTGGCGGAATCATTGAAAAATCAATTTGCAATAGAGAATCTTTTTTGAAGAGCATGATAAAAGAACAATTTCTAAAAGATACCATTAACAAGGCAAAAATGGGAAATGCATCGAGTGCAGATAGAGTTTGGTTCTTTTACATAATAGAAAAATGGTTTCAAAAATGGATGGTTTAACTTATAAAATTTCATTTTTTACAGTAAAAGCAATGGCAAAAATACTGCAAGACAAATTTTGGTATTTCATAGCTTACAGAAAAGTACACTATCTAGACGGATTTTACTACATATTGTCATTTGATTGCGACACTCAAGAGGATGCTGAGGCCGCATTAGCACTTTATCATCGACTAAGAAAAGAGAAAATTTATGGAGTTTATGCAGTTCCTGGTGAATTGCTGGAAAAACATCAAAGTATTTATAAAGAAATAGCACATGATCCACAAAATGAATTTATAAATCATGGATATTATACTCATACTTTTTGGTGCAAAGAAAGAAGTCGGCATGAGAGTTGTTTCTTTTATAATGAATTATCTCCAAAAAAAATTATCGATGATATTAGAAGAGGAGATCAAACACTTCGCAATGTTTTAAACCTACCGCCACTTGGTTTTCGTGCTCCTCATTTTGGTTGTTTTCAGCGACCAGAAAATTTAAAGTTGATCCACTCTACAATAAAAGAGCTCAACTATATCTATTCTAGCTCAACTGTTCCAATCTATAGTAGTATCTATGGGCCAATTATAAAAATGAATGATCTTTTTGAATTTCCAGTAACAGGAACGTTCTCTCAACCAGGACATATTTTAGATTCGTGGGCCTTCTTTGCTGCTCCTGATAGAAATAATACACCAGAAGATTACGCCAAAGAGCTGAAGCAGCTGACAACTTTTTTAAATAGAGCAAATCAAACAAAAGAGAGTTATCTAATAAATCTCTACGTTGATCCATCTCATGTAATTGAAAATGATATTTTCCTAAACGCAATAAAAGAACTGAATTCTAGGGCGCAAAATATTACTTATTCCTCATTATTAAAGAAAATTGAAATATTATGAATTATCTAATTATAACGTACGCATTGCCACCAATGAGTTTTCCTCGGTCTATTCAGCTGAGCTATCTTCTTAAATATTTATCGGGAAATAAGTATGTCTTTTGTGGTGATGAAAAATACGAATCGATCGATCAAACCATATGCCCAGAAATCAACAACTACTGTAGTAAAATAATGAAATCCTCTTCTGAACATAATGAGATTATAAAAAAATTTTTAGGTAAAATTTTGCGAGCACCTGATGATAAATTAATTTGGGCGTTCAAAACAAAAAATAAAGTTCTTGAATTGATCCGTGAGGAAAAAATTATTTCTGACGTTATCCTATCTTTTGGTATGCCAATGTCATCGCACATTGCAGGCTACTTAGTAAAACAAAAGATGAATATTCCATGGATTGCCCATTTTAGTGACCCTTGGGTAGAGAATCCATATAACAATTATATCTTTCATCAAAAGCTTTTAAATAAAATTTTGGAAAAAAATATTTTTAGGTTTGCAGATAAATTAATATTTACCTCACCAGAAACTATGACAGTAGTGACTAAAAAGTATGATTCAGCAACGAAAGCAAAGGCCAGCTTTATTCCTCATGCTTACGATCCAGAAAACTATCTAAGTGAAAAAAAAGAGCGCGGTAGAGATGGCCATACCAATAAATATGTGATTAGCATCATTGGCAATTTCTACGGAAAGCGAACAATAAATAACCTGATAGAACCAATTAATGAATTATATGCAGAAAAATCATCTTTATTTAAAGAAATTGACATAAACTTTTACGGCTCCATTACCAACACTCATAATAAGAACATTCAAAAAAATGGTCCATACACAATACATAATAGAATAAATTATCAAGAGAGCATTAATGGCATGAATAAATCTGATTGCTTAGTAGTGATAGATGCTCCGATTGATAACTCGATTTTTTTTCCTTCTAAATTAGCTGAGTTTATTGGATCTACATGCTTTATCTGGGCTATAACCCCCAAAGGTGGAGCTACAGATAGAATAGTGACCAAGATGGGAGGAAAAGTTTCTGATGTGTTTCATGCTTCGGAAATAAAAAAAGACCTACTCGAAATTATTACCAAAAAACCAAAATATCTAAATAATTGTAATGAGCGAATAAATTATGACATCCGTTCTGTCATCACTCAATATACTGATCTTATTAAATCAATAACAAATTAGCTCATGCTGGCATTTTTAAAAGGATTATTTGAATATGGAGAAAGATAAACAGCTTAACCTGAGATTCGATTTTGGAAAGAATTGGGCAACATTTTTGAAAGGCATTGATGAAGAAAGAATTAATTCAGCAATAGACTCGTTAAGGAATTTTTTAAAAGTTGATGACTTTTCTGGATTAAGCTTTCTTGATGTTGGCCATGGAAGTGGGCTCTTTAGTTTGGCCGCTAGGAAGCTAGGAGCAAGAGTCCATTCTTTTGATTATGATAATAACTCTGTCCAGTGTGCCAATACCCTCAAGGAGAAATATTTTCCAGGTGATTCCTTGTGGACAATTGAGCAAGGTTCTGCTCTAGATGCAAACTATCTTAGTTCAATTGGAAAGTATGATATTGTCTATAGCTGGGGTGTTTTACACCACACTGGTAGCATGTATGCGGCACTGAGTAATGTTATTCTTCCAATGAAGGCCAATAGTAAATTATTTGTTTCAATATACAACACTCAATTAACAACAGGATTTTGGAAGAAAATAAAAAAGATATACATCAGTTCTTCACAAATTGAACGTTCTTTACTGATTGCTATTTTTTTTGTTTTTTTCTTTTTGTCTTATCTAATTAAAGATCTTATCACACCTAGAAATCCTTGTTTGAGATTTAAAAACAAAGTGAGAGGAATGAGCTTTTTTACAGATGTTATTGATTGGATTGGTGGCTATCCATTCGAGACTGCAAGACCTGAGGAAATTTTCAACTTTTTCAAAGAAAGAAACTTACAATTAGTTAATTTGTCAACTGTTGGTGGGAAAATGGGATGCAATGAATTTGTATTTCAACGTATAGAAAAAAACTAAATATTATTTTTTTTAGAAATTTTAGCAATTATTTTCACAATTCTTTCTGCTGCTTTACCATCCCAGTACTTTGGTGGACTAGGGGGAGTATAGGATTTAATCTCCTCAATTACTAATTTTTGTAATCCACAAATCTTTCGCCCAAATAATTTGTTATTTCCACATCCTATAGTAATTGGTCGTTCGGTATTTTCCCTTAATGTAATTGTTGGAACTTTCAGGATGACAGCCTCTTCTTGAATTCCTCCACTGTCTGTAAGCACTGCCTTTGCTTGACTGCATAGTGCTAGAAAATCTAGATATCCCTGAGGAGCTATTAATGTTATATTTTTATTCAATTTAAGTTTAAATTTTTTGATATTCTTTTCAGTTCTCGGATGAACTGGAAATATGATTTGAAACTTTAAAGATAGTTTATTGATTTCTGAGATGATTCTACAAAATTTTTCTTGATCATCAACATTACTCTGCCTATGTAAAGTAAGCACAAGATAGTTTTTACCGTTATGTTTAAGGGAACGATTCAAAATCTCAAATTTATTTTTCAAGAGCGTATCGATCATAACATTGCCGACAAAATAAATTTTCCTCTCGGAAATTCCTTCCTTAGTGAGGTTGTTAAAAGCAGATACCTCTGTAGTGAACAAATAATCAGAGAGCCTATCTGTAAGAATTCGATTGATTTCTTCGGGCATGCCAGAGTCATGACTTCTGAGACCAGCTTCTACGTGAGCAAGTTTTATTTTATTTTTTTTTGCAACAATTGCGCCTGCTAATGTAGACGTGACATCTCCAACGACTATAACAAGATCTGGGTTTATTTTTTTAAACAAGTCATCTAATCTATCTATGATCATTGACAATTGTTTCAGTTCACTTGCTTGATGAATATTGAGATTAAAATTGGGTCTAGGGATTTCAAGATCCTCGAAAAATTTTTTACTCATTTTGTAATCATAATGTTGGCCAGTATGAACTAAAACACTTTCAAAGTGCCTATGGTTATCTTTATTTGCAAGTACATGCAGTATGGGAGCAATTTTTACGAAATTTGGTCTAGTGCCAACAATGGATACTATCTTCATTAACTTCCTTAATGGACACCTACATCTTGCCTTTTAATTCTGTTAACACGATCAGAACAGTTGGGCATACAGGTGTTAGCAGCTAATGAAAATTGCCCATTTGTAGATACGTGGCCAATTGAATTTGAACAGCGACTAATTGATAAATAGACAGATACAGATCTCTGGGTTTTTAGTCAATAAAAAATTATTTTTGAACCTAAAAAATATTTTGCCTTAGAATTTGTTATTTGGAGAATTTAGAATGGACAGATCTATAAGGAGCTAACTACAGTAACTTGGAAAATGATGATTTATATGATCTAAAACTGCTACAAACAATTTCAATTTTATTCACTAACCACTCTGGATTCTCATATTACATTTTCTCGAGGGGAATTTGCGTAGGCAATTAAAAAGACATTTTCATTTGGAAAGTCTTGCTCGACAGGTCTCGCCGTCTGTTGTTGATTCCTTTCTATTTCAAAACCAATGAAAGCACAAAACACAGCAAGAACCTTTTACATGGGCCACTGTGTTTTGAAAAAATAACCTCCACGATTTTAATAAAATATTTGTACGAATATCGGGAATCGTATTAATCTATAAAAATATACGCTACCTTCTATATAAATAGAAAATTTTCATTCTTTAAGTTATTTAAATTTTAAAAACAATATTGATTATTTTTTTTAACACGGACAAAGCAGTGAAAACATCTCATAAAATTATATTTGCAAAAATCGCCTATAAATTTGTAAGTCTAACAAGATCCCTCCTTGGTAAAACCAATATAACTCGAGTAAAAAGAATGGGCATTAATTGGAAATTAGATATAAGTGAAGGCATTGACTTCTCTATTTATCTTTTAGGTGGCTTTGAGATAAAGACACTTCGCATGTATAAAAATATAATTCGCGAAGGTCACACCGTCTTAGACATAGGAGCCAATATTGGAGCACACACTTTCCCTTTGGCACATTTAGTAGGTAGAACAGGAAAAGTAATAGCTTTTGAACCAACTAATTTTGCATTTCAAAAGTTACAAGAAAATATTAAATTAAATCCAAAATTATCAAATCGTATTATATCTAGGCAATCGATATTATGTCATAAAAATGACGCTCCTATTGCTCCCTCCGTTTTTTCTAGCTGGCCATTAGACAGCAATGGCAAAGATCTTCACCCTAAACACAAAGGTTACTTGAAAAGTACACAAGGGACAAAAGCGGAGACTCTTGATGAAGCAGTGAATTGCCTAAGGCTTTCCAAAATTGACTTCATTAAAATTGATGTTGACGGAAATGAACAGAAAGTGCTTGAAGGAGGTCGAAAAACCTTGGAGAAGTACAGGCCAACCATTATGATGGAATTTGCCCCATACCTAACCTCTGAACAGGAGTTTAGATACATTGTATCGCTTTTTGTGAAATTAAATTACACTTTTTATAATGCAAGTAACATGAAAAAAGTAACTAGTGATTGGTCAATCCTGAAAACTATGATTCATGATGGCGCATCGATAAATGTATTATTAAAAAATAGTCATTCTTAATTTTATTATATCACGTCCCTTCGTATAGAGAAAAGCCAAGCCTACCGCAAAAAAAAGAAGCTCCCCGGTCAATGTGTAAAGCAAGTATCTCCCATCATAATCATTGGTAGTCATTGCAACATAAAGAATTTGAATTAGAGGGATCACCGCAATTGCCTTAACTTTAATATTTTTTTTTAATAACTCAACAAATCCAATGATAGCAAATAAATGATAGCTCCCAAAAAAAACAATATTGAAGACTTTGTGGGTTGTAGAAAAATGAGGATTGTAATTTATAAGCAAGTTTACTACTCGCTGAGCACAGAGATTTAGTACTTCAAAAGGATATTGAAAACAATATCTCAACAATTCAAATAAATAATCGTCTGACGTCTGGATAAACTTAGGCATCGGAATAATTACGGTATGCCAGTTTACTTCGCCTCCAACAGTGAAATCTAAGATATACTTCAGTAATGGTTGTTCACTCGATGGAATTTTGAGTAAAATTAGAGCAAATGGAGAGGTTGGCAAAAATCCAATGATTAGAATTAATAAAACAAAACAGATAATTCTATAACTAACTTTTTTTTCTAGAATCACTGAGCATACCAATAGTGCCGAACCATACAAAAATCCATTTACTCTAATAGAAGAAAGAATCACTATAGATGCGAGCGCAAGAACATATGCCCTTTTATTTCCATTTAGACCATAGGAATAAAATGCCATCGTGATAATAATTAGTGAAGCAAAAATGGACTCAGTCAAGATGTAGTAATTCCAAAAAAAATGAAAGCCGTTGATACTCCAAAAAATTCCGCAAATTTGGGCAACAAAAACGCTATATACTCTGCCCAGGCAATATGCGGCATAACATGCAATTAATGATAAAAATATTTGGAAGAAATATATGGCATTAATCTTCATTCCTAATATTTTAATAAGAGCAACTATCTGTATGTAACCAAAATGTGCATAAGAGACTGCTGATAAGCTTTGTCCTTTGATCAAGTAGTCCGCCCCTTTTAGATACATCCCTGTATCACTACCAGTCCTCCATCCTAAAAAAGACCACAACGCAATATTAATAGCTAAAAATAAAACACTTACTATTAACAGGAAGATGTAATCATTCTTTCTTAAATCAATAAAATTGAAAGTCATAGGTATAGTACCTCATATATTAGTAATTTTTGATCATAATTATAATTTGACATTTTCACTATTATTACAAGATCTTAATAAGGAGAAAAAAATTAAATATTCATTAGGATTATTCCATATGACAAAACAATACCCACTGTCACTTAGACTTGGTAATAAAATTTACAACAACGCGTTCTCCGTTTACCACCTATTGTACTATTTTCATAAAAATTTTAGCGAGCGCAAAAAGATACGATTCTTTAAAAATTTTATTGACTCAAAAATGAAAATAATCGACATTGGTGCCAATATTGGTTTTTATACCAATTTGTTTTCAAGATTAGTTGGACAAGATGGCTTCATTTATGCTTTTGAACCTGACCCTACAAATTTTAATAGACTACAAAAAACATTAAAGCACAGAAAAAACATCTCTTTTAATAAGATGGCTGCTTCTGATAAAAGTGGGTCTGTAACATTATATCAGTCACAAGAATTAAATGTTGATCATCGAACATATGCATATGATTCAGATGAAAGTAGAAAATCAATTACTGTCAACGCTATCGCTTTAGATGATTTTTTATGTAACGAAGAAACATTTGATGTAATTAAAATGGATATTCAAGGTTATGAGCACTCTGCTCTCAAAGGTATGGAAAATGTCATCGGACGATCGAAAGACCTAGTCTTAATAAGTGAGCTCTATCCATCCGGACTAAAAATGGCAGGGACATCTGCTGCCGATTATATTGAACACTTACAGACATTAGGTTTTAACTTAAATTTAGATAGTGTAAAAGGAGACACTTTAAAGGAAAAGATTGCCTCCTTAAAAAAAGAAGAGAATAATAAATGCTACTACACTGATATTTTAGGAACAAGAAAAAATTTCCGTATACGCTGGTGAATTAAGGATGTGGAGTTAAATGAATTTAATTTTTCTGCAAGCAAAAATCATCATTTTAAAAAGTATCAATCCATGTCTCCAACGCTGAATATTTGTTCTACCATATTTTCTCTCATGATATTTTATAGGGATTTCAATAGTTCTAAGACAAAGTTTGCTGGCGCCAAATATCAAGTCAAAATCTCCGAACGGATCAAATTCACCAAAGTAAGTACGATTTTTTGCAATCTTTTGGTAATTAATTTTAGTAAGCACCTTAGTTCCACACAAGGTATCCTTAAATGGATGACCCAATATATATGTAAATGCCAAGGCAAAAAACTTATTTCCGATCATGTTGAAGAATCTCATAGCATTCTTATTCATGGGGTAAACTAGTCTGCTCCCATTTACAAATTCAAATTTATCTATAACAATAGCATTGTAAAATTTTAATAATTCTTCAGGGGGAACTGTCAAGTCAGCATCTAAAATCATTAATATCTCATTGTTCGCCTTCGAAAATCCTAACCTAACAGCATCTCCCTTTCCATGCCCTTCTTGTTTGTATGCATAAATACTTTTATTAAAATATTTTTCCTTCATATGATCAATAACATCCCAAGTACTATCAGAAGACCCACCCTCAACAAAAATAATCTCATCATTCTCTCCCATGCGTGGAATTCTTTTAATTGCATTCTCTATATTCCCCTCCTCATTCCTTGAAGGTACTATAATACTAACAGAAGGAAGTGATTTTTTTTTCAACACAACGTCACTATTTTTTACTGGTAATGCGATTACTATATTGGTAATACATAACCATGAAAACGGTGAAAAATTCACCAAAACACGATTACAAAAATTTGAAAGTAATGGTAAATAAATTGGGAATATAATCCTTCTTTCACGCTTTATTCTCTCAAAACCTGATAAGATTAATAAGTTGTCGACATCACTGTGAGAAAGCCAGTTGACCTCACAATCCTTTTCTCTTATGCCTAAAAAAGATGCCAATTTAAAAAACGGTCGCCACAACATACTATAATACGTTATCAAAAGCTTGCTACTACAAGACATTCTACCCCTAATTGTCTCTAGGAATGACTGAATATCTTGTTCATAATGAAGATGACTATTTATAACAACATATTCTACATTCAATTTCTCTTTGGATTCTAGCCTTTTTCCACCTAAATCTTCTAAGTCTTCCGATGTAACATTGTAAATGATATTCGATTTTTTAAAAAAATCTTCAAAATATCTATTGAGAGGAAAAATGTTGGCAATAGTAGATCCAGACATTATATAAAATTTTAAATAATTATTTAGTAATTTATAAAAATAATCTCTCATCATAACGTTTCCATTTATTTCTAATTAAGCCTTTTTGCAAACTTCAGTAACGCCGGAATGATATTTACAAAGCCTAGTCTTGCTTTAGGACTATAGGGCAAACTTCATCAATTTTCCATGACTGTTACTGCTACTAAGAATAAATATATCTTAATCTCTCCTTTTCAAATTTATACAAAAAAAAGAGGCTAACATATGTGGGAAAAATTTCGCCAAAACAGCGTCAATTTTAAACAATACTTTGTATAATAGGCGGTTAATGGGGAAAGATCGAGATATCCCTCCTGTCATCATATAGGACAGAGAAGAAAAAAAAACTGCAGGATATGAGATAAAAAAGACTTTTCCCACCTGCTCTTGCCATGAATGTTCCATAAAAAAAATCTTATATGGCAATGCCATATTTGCTGAAGTAAGTGGCCCGGAAACATTCTCTAAGCAAGGGGAAACTACGTCAAAATCCATCTTTTCATGATGAAATTTAGTGAAAACAAATTTTGAAACTATGGAAAAAAACGGCTCTACTATGATGACTCTTCCTGACGGTTTGATTTTTTTGCTTATCTGCTCCATCGCAATCAGTGGATTTTGTAAGTGATGCAACACATTGGTCATTACTACAACATCCAAGCTTTCATCCTTGATTTTGTCGTATAGACCTAAATCATGTACGTCGAAACAATGGTCCAAATACGGCAGTGGCATAACATCACTGGTAATTATGCTCGGATAAAAAATCTTGATTGGAGATGTGCCACTACCAATTTCAAGTACTGCCAAATTAGCAATATCACCTAGATCTTCAAACAATTTCAGATAAAGCTTCTCATACCAATACAATAGATTTTTATTTTTACCAAGTTTATCTCTATTTTCTTTAGTCCATTCAATATCATGTAAGAAAACCTCGCTTTTCTCTTCTTGATAGAGAGGTGACATCAATGCAATTTTCGACTCATTCAAATTATTAGTCACAATTTTTCTTTTCCTCAATAAGATCAAGTGGAATTGAAATCTCAAATAATCACAGGCCGTTTACAGCTTAACAATATCGTAATAGCATTAAGCAAGCAATTGGATATATGACATGTATTGAAGCAGAGGAATTAAGCAATGATTCAAGTCTCAAAACCCTTCATGGGAGCGGCAGAATTAAACGAAGTTGGAAAAGTTTTTCAAACTGGTTGGCTTGGAATGGGGAGCTGGGTAAAGGAATTTGAAGATAAAATTTGTTCATATATTCAGAGTAAAGAATGTATCGCTGTAAATACTGGAACCAATGCACTTCATTTGGCCTTTGATATCTTGGATTTCAAAGCTGGTGATGAAGTTATTGTTCCATCTTTAACTTTTATAGCTACAATCCAATCAATTATTCAAGCTGGAGGAACCCCTGTTTTTTGTGATGTTGAAGAGTCTACTCTTAATTTGAAAATCACTGATTTAAAACAAAAAATTACCTCTAAAACAAAGGCGATAGTACCAGTCCATTACAGAGGACTTCCTTGTAATATGGAAGAATTGTTATCTCTGGCCGACAAGCACGGATTAGTTGTCGTCGAAGATGCTGCTCATGCATTCGGATCTAGTTATCATTTTTCAAATGGATCAATTGCTAAAATTGGAAGCTTTGGTCATCTAACTTGTTTCAGCTTTGATCCTATTAAGGTAATTACCTGTGGAGAGGGAGGAGCTGTTTGCACAAATAATCATGAATGGGCCGAACGAATCCGAAAAAAAAGAATACTTGGTATCGATAAAGATACCTGGAGTAGATACAAAAATGAAAGGAGTTGGTTCTATGATGTTGTTGAGCGCGGATATAGACACCACATGAGCAATATAAACGCTGCTATCGGATGCAAACAATTAGAACAAATTGATAATTTTATAAATAGACGCCAAGAAATTTGTAAGAAATATGATGAAAAAATTAGTGATAGCTTTTTCAATGGTAGATTAGAATTACTTCATTCTGATTACAACCAAATGGCAGTATTCACTTATATAGTTCGTGTTTTAAATGATGATAGAAGCAAACTAATGGACTACTTAAAATCAAAAGAAGTTTCTACGGGCATAAACTATATCCCTTGTCATACTCAATCCATCTGTAAAAATTATCGAAGCGAAAATCTGATCACAACTAACAAAATTGCTAACGAGATCTTAACGTTACCTTTGTATTTTGGTTTACTAGATCAAGAAGTTGATTCTGTTGTTAAGTTGATCAGGAACTTCTATGAAACAAACTGACTATAACAATCCCTTAATCAGCGTTATCATTCCATACTATAATGGAGAAAAATACATTAAGGATACTCTTCATTCAGTTCTAGCTCAAACATATCAATATTTTGAAATAATAATTATCGATGATGGATCTTCAAATGAATCTTCAAGTATTTATTTGCATAATTTGCTCTTGGAAGTTAATGACCCTCGAATAAAATATTTCAAGAAAAAAAATGAAGGTCTTTCAAAAACAAGAAATTTTGGAATAACACAATCTCAAGGGGAGTGGATTGCACTATTAGATCAAGATGATTTATGGAGTCCAAATAAGCTTTTTGAGCAAGTAAACGCTACCCTAGAAAATGTCAATGTTGCTATAATTTACACAGATGCAATTTACATAGATGAACATACTCATTCTAGCAACAAGTTATCTTCAAAAATTCAACCTCATCATGGCAAATGCTTTATAGAATTACTGGAAAATAATTTTATCACTTGCAGTAGTGTTATGATCAAAAAAAGTTGTATCAAAGAAGCAGGTTTTTTTAATCATAAATATAAATACGCTGAGGAATGGGATCTATTTTTGCGAATAATGGAAAATTCTAAAAATGAGATATATTATATAAATGAATTATTAACAACATATCGATTTCATAATTTAAATTCAAGTAACACATTTCCTAGAATTGAGAGAATCACAGAAATCATAGATATTATTTCAAGATACATGTTTGACAAACAATATGTTTTTTTGAAAGAAAACAAAATACTTAAAAAAAATCTTGTTAATGCATTTTATACTTGTTCAAAAATTGCATTATACGAATACAAGTTAAAAAAGATGTCTTTTTTTATATTAAAAGCAATCAAAACATCGCCTATTTTTACATTGTTTTCTATTATAAATGATATCGCGTTTAAATTCAAAAATTTAAATATACTTAAAAAGGATCAGAATACTTCTCTTGTTTATCGATAGAAGTAATGTAATCACAAATCAACCAAAATAGCACGAACAGGTATTGCTTCAATATCGTTAATTTTAAGAGGCAGACAATAAAGCATATACTCCTTTTTACTAGTCACGGAATCTACAACTATTTTTGCTAGATCAATCCCTTCTAATATAACAATATCTTTTGATAAAAGTGCTTTGTGAACAGGAGCACCTCTTTTAGAAGCACCAGGGGCCTCTATCGAAATATAATCCCATCCAATCAAATCCAAATTAAATTGCGATAAAAAAGAGGCGCCACTTTCAGATAATGAAATGTATTCTGGAGAAAACATCTTTTG
>JADGAM010000082.1 GCA_015232015.1 Oligoflexia bacterium
AAATAATGTTCCTGCCAACTTGTAACAAATCGTTGTTGTAATTTTAAAAACCATTTTTGTTCTGTTGGCAAGTTAAGCACAGTAGAAGGGCGACCTTGGCATCACTTTTATCATCTTTAAATATATTTTTTAATGATACAAAATTTTCCTCACTACAAATTACAACCTTATTTTTATCTCTCAACCAAAAACGTCTATGATTTTTTTGAAGTTAATTTTAGGATAGGTAAAACACTGGCCTTGCCAGTGTTGGAAAAGTTTTAACGTCACAAATTTAGGTTTCATCTCTTTGTTGATATATTCGAAATCGATATTGCAAGACAATCCATCGATGTCACCATTAGAATGGAAAATTTTTATTTTTAATTCTTCATCCGTGATATTTTGAATTTGAGAGTAGGTAGTAAGATCGATACTGGTGGCCCTTTCTACATAAGTGGCCACTGTGGTTTTAGAAAAAAATTATAATTCATTTTGGCCTCATCTCTAGCTTTATTTATTCATTAAAGAAAAGTGTCATATACTTTTTGTTGGATATAGAAAAAATAAGCTCATAGCGAATATATGATTTGTTCCAATTCATTTCAATTAATTTAATTAATGTAAACCTGTTATAGGCGGTTAACCGGCCAATTTCTCTATAACTTATATTTATTTTTTAGTAGTGTTTCTAGTTGTTTCTAATTATAAAAACATCTATAATTTCAATAAGTGAAAATTAATTTTACACTTAAAATTTTCATATCATTAAACAATAAAATATAAATTTATAAATCTTAAAATTGAGTATTTTACTCGCATAAGGTTATTTATTTTTAATAGGGATGATTCTTGACTAATAATACTTCAGCTAATGTTTTTAATAATTCTTCTAGTGCTACTATTACTACTGCTACTTCAACTAATATGACAGCTAAAGATATTAAGCAAAATGACTCTGTAAAAGAAACAGCAATAAGAAGACCTGATAATATTTTATTATTAGAAAACAAACCAAGTCAGACAGCACTACTGCATCTTAATATCTATGTATATTTAAATGGAAGATTAGAGATAGTAAAAAATGCAAAGGATATCTCTGTTTTACATGAAAAAATTAAAACCTATAATTTAATTATTACTCGTCGTGAGATGTATGGATATAATTTATTAGCACAAATTAAAGATATATTAGATGAGCAAAAATTAAAGATACCAATAATAGTTATTAACTCAAAAATAAATCCAACTGAATTAACTACCGTTAAAGATCCTCTTTTAGAGATAATTTCGGAACCATTAGAATTAAAAGATATTTTAAAAAAATCTGCTAATCTTTTACAAATTACTCCTAAAATGATGGCAGATATGTCTCTTCCAACATATTTTAGTGTCTCATCATCATTTATGCAATATCTGCAATATGCACCTTGTGATGTCTTTAAAAGAGTTGATCAAGGACATAGCAAAAATTATGTAATAGTATTTAGTAATGGTGTTCAATTAGATGATGAAGTTGTTAGTCAAACTATTTCATCAAATTCTGAACTATATGTTCTTTCTCAATATCGTTTGAAGTTTGTTAAAAGTTTTACAGAACAATTACGTTTTTCTTCAGTTGAAAATGAAAATTATGAAGTAGTAACTAAAGAAAAAGTATTTTATGCCAATAAGCAAATGAATAAAATATCAGACAAGCTGAAAGATGTAGGTGTTGACCAAGAAGTTATAGAAATGTCTAGAATTAATCTTGAGAGATTGTTAGAAATTGCACAAGGTGCTAATGATTTATCAAAATTAGTATCAGTATTAGTGTCTGGTGATAATAGTTTTCGCCTTAAGGAATCTCAATTATTAACTTATATGACTTTCCATGTATTAAAAATACTAAACATGTGGACAGAGAAAAAAATGCAGGTAATGAGTTATGCCTCTTTTTTTCACGATATATTATTAGATGATAATTTAGCAACAGCTCGTAAAGAATCCGATGCCAAGGATAAAAAATGTACTCAACAACAAATAAGTGCAATTGATAATCATGCTGGAGTTATTGCAACTGTTGTAAAAAAAATATTACCTGATGTTAGTGCCAACAAAGATATTTCGACGGTTTTAAGAGAACACCACGGTAGTATCAGTGGAAAAGGATTTTGTGATGAAATAAGTTCTTTTGGACTATTAAGTAAAATATTTTTTCTTACACAAAAATGGGTTTTTCAAGTACTAACTTCTGAAGGAAAAAATATTCAACATCAAGTTTTAATAAAAAAATTAAAAGAAGATTTTACTGATAACATGTCGATTAAAATTATTGATGCTCTGGCATTGGTAGAGGTAAATGAAATTTTACATGCTTTAACTGGGGATCTAGATGAAGAAAATACAGATAATACATTAAAGAAAGAAAGTGTTGTAAATAATGTGGTTGATGTGTTAACTGGAAAAGAACCTGATGAAAACATTAAACTAGAAGTAGATGCAACTTTAACAGGAATGGTAACTTCAATGAAAGTTGTATCAATATTAGTAAAGAATGATAAATTGAAGAAAATATTGTCTGCAAAAAATAGTGAGGATTTAAGTCAATTGAATTATTTTATTGCAAGTTTGCAACACTTACCTGAAGAGGATAAAAAAGAAATAATAAAGGGCACAACTGCGATTTTAGAGGAAAGTGCTTTAAGAATTAAAGAAATTAATGATCCAAATGAGTTAAATGATAACACTAAAAATACTATTAAAAGTGTAGCAAAAAATATTGAAAATGTTGCTAATTTAATACAGGAAAAATTTAATAATAATATTGCTGAATTAGTTAAAGTAAGAAATCAAAGTAGCAAAACTATGTTAATGATTGCTTGTCAAGCAGGTAGTGTTGAACAAACCAAAACGCTTATTGAAGCAGGTGCAGATGTTAAGGCCAAGGATTCAATGGGCAAGACAGCACTTCATTACGCGGCCATGGCAGGTAATCTTGAGATTGTAAAAATTCTTACAACGCTAGGATTAAGTGTAAACGCAATTGATTCTAAAAGAAGAACCCCAATTGTTATGGCCATTCACTATTTTCATAATACAATTTTTGATTTTTTTGTTAATCGAGAGGCGCGTACAAATTTAAAGTTAGATCAAGGAATGGACCTAGTGATGTTTAGTGCTAGCGTAGGAAATCTCTATGCTTTAGCAAAATTAGCAGTATTAAAAGTCCCATTAAATTCTTTTGATTATAGAGGGAGAAATGCTTATTTTTTTGCTAAAAATAAAGGACACAGAGAAATAATGGTATATTTACAAGAAAACGTTAAAGGATTACCTAAGGATTAATTAAGGATTAATTACTTATTAATTAATCAAATCTGCAAAGAAAACTGTTATGAAATTATTTCAAAAATTGATTGAATTAGGAGAAAAAAAAATAGGAACTAGCGCTTCGAGAGAGGCGCAAAATCTAATTATCAATCATGTAAAACAAAAAATTACTTCCAGTGTTGCTCAAACAGAAAATTTTAATGTTTCAATTACTAGCAATCAAAAATCACAAATAAAAAACAGTAAAGATGAAATAATTGATTCGTATCTATATGACAATACAGGAACCAAAGGTGTAAGTATTACTGCTCCCATGTATTATATTGGTTATGGTATAAAAAAAATAAATAAAAACAAGGCCAAAGGTAAAATTCTTGTTTTTGTATATAATTTTTTTGTTCATAGAATATATCAAGTATATAAGGCATATAATGCCGGAGCGACCGCGGTTATTTTGATTTCCAATAACAGATCCTATATTCAAAGAGGTATTGGATACCCTAGTACATATGATCACTGTCCAATTCCTGTAGTAGGAATCAATCAAGAGCATTGGGATAAAATAAAAAATGAAAAAAAAATAACTATTGATTATTCGTGTTCAATTGAAAATGTATTGGGAACAAATGTTATATTTGATTTTCCAAGTAGAGCAAATACAGAGAGCAGCGTTGATAAAAAAATTGTCATTGCCGCCCATTATGATAGTTGGCATGCAGGAGCTCATGATAATTGTATAGCAAATCAATTACTTGTAGATTTGCTTGATAATTTAATTGATAAAAAAGATGGTAAATCAAAATTATTATATTCAATTAGGGCAATATTTTTTGATGGGGAAGAAACTGGCCTTTTGGGTTCAAAGTTTCATTCGGAACATAATAATTTAGATAGATATTCTTTGTATTTAAATTTAGAGATGCCAATTCCAAGTAAAAAAGGAAGTTTTAGAACATTTTTTTATTCACATCATAAAGAATTACGAAGATCATTTACTGTCTCTTTTTTGTTAAAAAATTTTTTTTTACCAATTCCCTTAAGATTGTATTATAAACTTATTCCATTTTTCCCAGGAGATATGGATTTTTTTTACAAAAAAAATATTCCATCAATTTCTACTTTTTGTTCTAATCCCTATTATCACACTATTAAGGATACAAGTGACTGTATTGATTTTGATCAGTATGATTGGGTACTTAATTTCTTGTTAAAGACAATAAAAATTTTTGACGGATTTCAATTTAAATCTAATTAAAATTATATGGACAAATAATTATGATTTTTATTAAC
Organism: Oligoflexia bacterium; assembly: GCA_015232015.1. Classification (GTDB taxonomy): domain Bacteria; phylum Bdellovibrionota; class Bacteriovoracia; order Bacteriovoracales; family Bacteriovoracaceae; genus JADFZW01. The sequence goes on from JADGAM010000082.1 coordinate 4,582, forward strand.
GATAATCAGACCTTTCATATTAAAGAATTAAATGAAGATTACAATCAGCAAATGTTAGAGTTGATTGAATCTTGTCCTATGTGTTCTAAAGATATTGATGTTATCTTTACTAGAAGACCTGATGTTTTTTTACTATCTAAATTACATTATGAATATTTAAAATTTGCAGGAATATTTTATAACGATGACCTGATTGCAATAGGAATGGTTGGATATGAAAAAGTATTTGTTAATGGAGAAGAAAAATATGTTTTTCATTTTACAGATGTTTATTTTAAAAAAGAGTTTCGCAAAAGAAGACTTTATCCTGATTTTGCGCCATTCTTTTTTAGAAGCAGTTATAAAGATTCCAACTTAGGATATGCCTTGATACTTAATAATAACATTGCTGCAGAAAAGGCATTACTAAAAAATTATCCAGGAAAAAATAATGTGCCCTTTGCTAAAAAAGTTGCAAAGATGGCCTATAAAACAATTCTTGTAACTTTTAATAAAAAAATAAATTCAGAGGACAAAGATTTTATTATTAGAAATGCCACTGAAGATGATTTGCAATCAATTTATCAATTTTTAAATAACGATTATCGGGATAGGCTTTTTGCTCCCGTACTTAGTTTAGAAAAATTAAGGAGTATGAATAACAATCGGCCAAATTTTTCCATTGGTAGTAATTATTTTTTGGCCTTTTATAAAAATGAATTAGTAGGTGTGGTAAGTGCCTGGGATAATCGTGAAATAAAACAAACAACTGTGTCACGTTATGGATTAAAATATAGTACTTCTAGATGGATTTATTATTTGGGAGAAAAAATATTTTCTTTTCCTCCGTTACCAAACATTGGAAATGCATTTAAAGATATTACAGTATGTGATTGTGCAATTAAGGATAATGATTATAAAATTCTAACAAATATTTTAGAATATATATATAGAAAGGCCCATAAACAAAGAATCAATTGTATAAACTTTGGAAGTTTTGAAGGGGATCCGTTGTTAAATGCCTGTGATGCTTTTTTTACAGAGGGAGTTTTTGTAAATCTTTATTTAATTTCAAAAGATATCAATCAATTTGAAAAAATTAAAATTAATAGACCTTATATAAATTGGGGTTTGGTATAGGTAATAAAAATGATAAAAAAAACAATAAGAATAATTAAAGATTTTTTATTATTTGTTCAATTTATGGTATTTTATCTATTTTATTTTTTTGTGATGATTCCTGCTAAAATAATCGACAAAATATTTGGAACAAACTTCTTGGGGCCGCTAAAAAAAATAGTAAAAAAAATTGCTAATTAAATTTAAGGAAAAAAAGAATAAAGAATAAAGAATAAAGAATAAAGAATAAAGAATAAAGAATAAAGAAAAAAGAAAAAAAGGCAAGAGGACATATTGATGAATTTACTTTTTAATATAATTATTCTATTTGTTGTTATTTTTATATTGCTAGTAATTGGGTTTATGTTTTGGAGATTTTTTTATTTTTTTCGAAATCCTGCAAGAGTTATAAGTTGTAATGATAACAATATACTTTCTCCAGCAGATGGACAAATTGTTTATATTAAGAAAGTTTGTAATGGCAAGGATACTCCCATTTTTTCTATCAAAGAAAGAACTGTGATTAAATTATATGAATTAATTGAAACTAATAGTGAGGAACTTAAAGATAAAGAGGGTTATTTAATAGGTATTTTTATGAGTCCCTTTGATGTTCATTATAATCGAATGCCTATTAAAGGACATATTAAAAAAATAGGTCACTATTTCCCAAACTCTCCTCTTTCAAAAAAGATTAATCAAGGAATGTATAATATATTTTCAAATTTACTTTTTGATGAAAAACCTTATTACCATGATGCCGATTTTATTATTGATAATGAACGGGCCTCTTACATTATAAAAAATAATCAATGTACAGTGTATGTAACTCAAATTGCTGATCGCTGGGTGAATAAGATTGTGAATTTTGTTGATGAAAAAATATTATCTCAAGGAGAAATTTTTGGAATGATTCGTATGGGATCACAAGTAGATATTTTTGTTCCTTCACTGGATACTTATAGAATAAAAGTTTCGCTAGGAGAAAAGGTAAAAGCAGGCATTTCAGTACTAATGACAAAAGAATGATGATAATTGCTATTATTGATAATAACGATTTTTATGGATAAAAACCCAATTTGTAATATATTGAAAGTCCGCCCTTTTAGGAATGGGAACTAAGGGCCCGTCAAAAAATAACTGCTCATTTTTGCATCCAATCTTTAGGCCATCTTAAGCTTCTCCTCATTCACAAAATCCTCGATGTAGTTATACTACATCTGCGGTTTTGTTCAGTCGTCGAAACTTAGCCTGACCTAAATCTTGGCGCAAAAAAAGAGCAATTATTTTTTGACGGGCCCTTAGTTTCTAATCAGCTTCTAATATTTTAATGGATGAGCAATATTTTTTAATTTACGTCCATACTTTATATCGATAACTGCTTCAGCTGCTCCATACTCCATTAGGTAACGACCAGTACGGGTACAAGAACCCATATGAGCTGTCATAACCACATTGCTCATTTGTGCTAATTTTGAATCCATTTTAACATTGTATGGTTCTTCTGAAAAAACATCTAATCCTGCTCCTGCTAATTTTTTTGATTCAAGTGCTCGCAAAAGTGCCTCTTCATCAACAATATTTCCTCTAGAAGTATTGATTATAATACTATCAGCTGGCATAAGATCGATCTCTTTTGAAGAGATAAAGTTATATGTTTTATCATATAGTGGGATATGTATTGTGACTACATCTGCTTTTTTTAGTAACTCTTCTTTAGAGACAAATTGGAAATTATATTCCTTAGCAAAAGGTTCATCGGGAAAAATGTCGTTTGCGATGATTGTTGGATGAAATGATTGTAAAATTTTAATTACTAATTTACCAATGCGACCAACTCCAACTATACCAATTGTTTTATCACAAAGGAGATGTCCAATATGTCTTTTCCACAGGGCCGACTTAATTTCATTATTAGATTTATCTATATAACGAAGTAATGACAACATATGCCCAATAGTTAGTTCCGCTACTGAAAGCGAAGGCGCATCAGGAGTATATGCTACAATAATTCCCATCTCTCGAGTACAATCAAAATCAACATTATCAAGACCTATTCCCACTCTAGAGAGTAATTTTAAATTTTTAGCGCGAGAGAGGAGTTTTCGATCAAATAACTCAGTTCCGCAAATAACTGCATCGACATTAGTAATTTTTGATGCCAATTCATCAAAATTATATTTTTTTCCACTAGTATTTAAGATGACTTCACAATCATGCTCTTTCAATAGCTTTATAGAAGCATCACTAACCTCTGCGAATGGATATGCTGAAATTAATACTTTCATTTTACTCCTAATTACTTCTAATAATTACTTTTAATTTTTTATAAAAAATTAAAATCTTTAATTGTTTCAACATTTGTATGATTATGATTACGATGATGGTCTTTATGATTATTATCTTGAAAGAACTCACGCCAATCCTCAAACTCACTTTTTCCATAGACAAAAACAAAATCCATTTTAAATTCCATGGCCATATTGTAGTCAATCATGGAATCGCCAAAATAAATAGAATTACTTAAATCATATTTAGAATTTAATATGTTTAAATTTTCTAATTTTGTATTTGGACTCCCATAAATTTCATCAAAAAAAATATCTAAATTTTTATACTTTAAAACAAAATCAAGATCACTTTGAGGTGCACCAGAGACGACAAATTTTTTTGATTTTTTGAGTTCTTTTGACTCTAGGGATAATTGTGAAATGTAATCTCTAAATCCAACAATTTCATTAGTAATTTTCAATTGTTTAATAGTTATTTTTTTAAAATCCTCTAAAATTTGCTTTAGTTTTTGTTCATAGGCAGAGGAAATTTTTATCTGTAAAATATTTTCAAAAAGATGAATAAATTTTTTGTGTCTTGGTAATCCGGCGTTAAGTTTATGAAAACAAATAAATTCATTAAGAACTTCATCTCCATATGGCGAAACCAATTCTTTCATTGCAGTAGTCTTGATATGGTTTGAGTCTAAGATGACTCCATCACAATCAAAAATATAATTTTTGTAGGTATTGTTGCATTTTTTATATTTCTCATATTTCTTGCTTAACATAATCTTTGCCTTTGAGATTAATATTGGCAATAATGGTATTTTATACTAGTAGGTAAATATATACACACATAAATATAATATACAAAACAAAACAAAATAAAATGAAAAAAGATAAAACATCTCTCTCAGTTTTAGTACCAGTATATAACGAGCAGTATTTAGTAGAAAATAGTTTAAAAAGACTTTTTGTATTAAATGAAAGTCCATATTTGGAACGAGTGCAAATTATAGTGGTTGATGATGCATCAAAAGACAATACCCCTATAATTTTAAAAAAATTAGAAAAATTTTTTTCCCCACAATTATCAGAACAACTGCCACAGCAATCTCAACCATCAATTGTTTTTGAATGGATTTTTTTAAGACATGAAAAAAATTGCGGGAAAGGCAAAGCAATACAAACTGCATTGAAAAGAGCAAATTGCGAAATAACAGTTATTCATGATGCTGATCTTGAATATTATCCCCGAGATCTTTTAAAGATGATGCCTCTATTTGTGAACAAACATGAAAATGCTGATGCAGTTTATGGATCGCGTTTTGCTAGCAGTGAATATAGGAAAGTTTTGTATTTTAAGCATCATCTAGGAAACGTTTTCTTAACTTTTTTGTGTAACCTGGTTTCTGATTTAAACTTAACTGATATGGAAACTTGTTACAAGATGGTGAGAACAGATTTATTAAAAAGTATTCCTTTGCTTAGTAATGATTTTAGAATTGAACCAGAATTAACAATTAAATTGGCCAAAAGAAATGCAAAGATTTTTGAAGTGCCAATATCTTATTGTGGAAGAACATATCAAGAGGGGAAAAAAATATCGTGGAAAGATGGAGTAAAGGCCTTATGGGTAATATTTACTACAACATTTTCTGATAATATTTATAATGCTGAAACTAATGCTGAAACTGAGGAAAAAAATCGAGCAAATGTTACCTATTGTAGTAAAAATTTATCTCGCTTAGCTCGTGCTTATAGATTTAATAAATGGGTTTCTGAAAAGATGAGGCCATACATAGGAAACAATGTTTTAGAAATTGGCGCGGGAATAGGAAATTTGACAAAAAATATTGTTCCAAGAAACACTTACTTTGCTACCGATATTAACTTATCTCATATACGTTCTTTAGAAAAATTTAGTGAAGATAAACCATACATGTCAATTATCAATCTTAATTTAGAAAATCCAACAGACTTTTTAAAATTATCACAAAAAGTTGATACTGTTTTATGTGCAAATGTTTTAGAGCATATTGAAGATGATAGAATGGGTTTAAAAAATATAAACAATGCTTTAAATGATAATGGTCGTGCAATTTTGTTTGTTCCTCGAGGAAAGTGGCTTTATGGTCAATATGATAAATCTTTGGGGCACAAGAAAAGATATTCGAAAGAAGAATTGTACTCGTTAGCAGAGAAATCAAATTTTACAGTGGAAAAAATTATACCATTTAATCGCTTGGGGCCAGTTGCTTGGTATGTAAATTCTAAATTATTAAGAAGGAAAACATTTGGATTATTGCAAATTTATGCATTAAATTTTCTTACTCCTATTTTAAAGAGAGTTGATCCTCTTATTCCATTTCTTCCTTCATTAAATTACATTGCTATTTTAAAAAAAGAAAAACAACAACTGATATAAATAATGGAACAACAATTGAGATAATGGATGAATGAGATAATTTATGAATAATAATATTATAAAAAAAGAACAAGTTTTAGAGATTGTAAAAAAATATTTTGAACAAACTCTTCAAAATAAATTTTTGACATTAGTTCCCGGTAAAGATTATATTCCAGCATCAGGTAAAATTTTAGATCAAGAAGATGCTGTTAATTTAGTTGATTCCTCTCTAGATTTATGGCTTACGGCAGGTCGATTTACTCAACAATTTGAGAGTGAATTTGCCCAATTTATGCAACAAAAATATTGTTTGTTAGTAAATTCTGGGTCATCTGCAAACTTGTTAGCATTTGCAACGCTTTCTTCTCCACTCTTAGAGGAGAGACGATTGCTTCCTGGTGATGAGGTTATAACTGTAGCAGCGGGATTTCCTACAACTGTTAATCCGATAATTCAGTATGGATGTGTTCCAGTTTTTGTTGATGTTGAATTAGATACCTATCAAATTGATATTAGTCTTTTAGAGCAAGCAAAAAGTAATCGCACTAAAGCTGTGATGATTGCTCATACTTTAGGAAATGTTGCTGATTTAAACGCTCTTACTAAGTTTGTAAAAAAACATAATCTTTGGTTAATTGAAGATTGTTGTGATGCTGTTGGTGCGCGTTTTGATGGCAAAATGGTTGGAACTTTCGGGGATATTGCTACTACAAGTTTTTATCCTGCTCATCATATGACAATGGGAGAGGGTGGAGCAGTATTAACAAGTGATCCACTACTCAAAAAAATTGCTCTTTCAATGAGAGATTGGGGACGTGATTGTTTTTGTGATACCGGAGTAGATAATACTTGTAAAAATAGATTTTCCAAACAAATAGCTGATCTTCCATATGGGTATGATCATAAATATATATATAGTCACATAGGATATAATTTGAAGGCCACTGATATGCAAGCAGCAGTTGGAGTATCACAATTAAAAAAATTGCCTAATTTTATCGAAAGAAGAAATGAAAATTATAAATATTTAAGAGAACGGATAGAAAGATCTAGTGGCCTTACAAAACATTTAATTTTGCCATCAGTGCATGAGAAGGCAACACCAAGTTGGTTTGGTTTTCCAATCAGTGTAAAGGGAAATTTGGAAAATTCAGAAAATTCGAAAAAAAATAGGCATCAACTAATTCAATTTTTAGAAAATAATAAAATAGGTACTCGCTTGCTCTTTGCTGGTAATTTACTTCGTCAACCACTATATAAACATGCAGAGGTAAAAACTAGAAGTGTTGGAAGTTTGAATAACACTGACTACATTATGAATAATACATTTTGGATTGGTGTCTTTCCAAGACTGCAAGAAGAGCATTTAGATTACATGTGTGCAAAGATAAGTGAGTTTTTTAACAAGTAACAAGTAACAAGTTAAGAAGGAGATAGATAAGATGAAGGTTGCAATTTTGGCCGGCGGACAAGGAACAAGACTTAGTGAAGAGACCTCACTAAGACCTAAACCAATGATTGAGATTGGTGGACAACCAATTTTATGGCATATTATGAAACATTATTCTTTCTATGGGTTTAATGAATTTGTTATTTTACTTGGCTATAAAGGATATGTAATTAAGGAATACTTTGCAAATTACTATCTCCATCAAAGTGACGTTACTATAGATACCTCTATAAATAAAATGGAAATTCATAATAATCAGAGTGAAAATTGGAAGATAACTTTAGTAGATACTGGTCTGGAGAGCATGACTGGAGCAAGAATAAAGCGAGCACAAAAATATATTGGCAATGAAACCTTTATGCTTACCTATGGGGATGGTCTTTGTGATATAAATTTAAGACAGCTTTATGAATTTCACCTTTCTCATAAGAAAGCAATAACTTTAACCGCGGTTAAACCTGCAGGTAAATTTGGTGCTTTGGAATTTAAAAATGAACATTCTATTTCTCGTTTTTGGGAAAAACCTCGAGGGGATGGTTCTTGGATTAACGGTGGGTTTTTTATCTGTGAACCTAGGGTATTTAATTACATTAACCCTGATGATGAACAAGAGATTTGGGAACGTTTTCCTATGGAACGATTAGCTGAAGATGGAGAAATGATGGCCATGAAATATAATGGTTTTTGGAAGTGTATGGATACTCTTCGAGAGAAACAAGCGCTTACAGAGCTATGGGAGAAGAACGAAGCTCCTTGGAAAATTTGGTAAATAAATTTGATAAATAAATTTGGTAAATAAATATGTATAATCAAAAGCAAATTTATAGAGAAAAAACTGTATTTGTTACAGGCCACACAGGTTTTAAAGGTTCTTGGCTTTGTGCTTGGCTATCACTTCTCGGAGCAAAAGTCATAGGTTATTCAAAAGATATTCCTACTACACCTGCTCACTTTGAATTTTTAAAAGACAATCTCTGTTCTAATGTAACTTCAATTATTGGTGATGTTCTAGATAGAGAAAAATTAAGGAATTCATTGGTTCAATTTCGTCCCGAGATTATCTTTCATTTGGCCGCGCAACCACTTGTTCAGTACTCATATCAAAATCCCGTAGAAACTTATGAAACCAATGTTGTTGGTACACTAAATATTTTAGAAGCAATACGAGTTAATCAAACATTAAATGATTGTGTGAAAGCGATTGTAAACGTTACAACGGATAAGTGTTACGAAAATAGAGAATGGGTTTGGGGATACAGAGAAAATGATCCCTTGGGAGGATATGACCCTTATAGTGCTTCTAAGGCGGCATCTGAAATTGTCACTGCTAGTTTTCGTAACTCATTTTTTAATCTTAATAATTACAAAAAAACACATAATACTCTCATAGCAACTGCTCGTGCAGGTAATGTAATTGGAGGAGGAGATTGGGCCAAGGATCGCTTGATTCCCGATATAGCGAGAGCGGTTTCTAGAGGAGAAAAAGTAATAATAAGAAATCCTATGTCAACTCGTCCATGGCAACATGTTTTGGAGTCATTAAATGGATATCTGTTATTAGGAGAAAAATTACTTATTGGGAAAAGTGAATTTGCCTCTGCTTGGAATTTTGGTCCAAATGATAATGGAGCGATGATCACGGTTGAAGAAATAGTAAAAATTGTAAAGCAACAGTGGGATAGTACTGAGTATATTGTAGAAAAAGATAATAGTAATAATAGCAATAGAAGTAGTGGAAGTATGTCAGGAAATGATATCGCTCACGAAGCGATGTTGCTAAAATTAGATTCCAGCAAAGCAATCACTTCTCTAAAATGGAAAAATAATTGGAGTTATGAACAGGCGATAAGTAAGACCATTGAATGGTATAAAAATTTTTACTTAGAAAGAAAAATAAATACCTTTGATGATTTACAAGCTTTTTTGATGGCCTCCTTAACAAAATACGGAGATAAATAATATGTCTAATAATATTTCTTCTTTTGACTTTAATTCGACACCTCTTTTTATCTTAGAAATGGCCAACAATCACATGGGTGATTTTGATCATGGAATAAATATAATTCAAAAAATGTCTTCTATTGTTCATAAATATCCATTTCGTTTTGCCATGAAATTTCAATATAGAGATCTTGATACTTTTATTCATCCTAAATATCAAACTCGATATGATTTAAAATATGTAAAAAGATTTAATGAAACAAGATTAACGAAAGAGCAATTTAAGCTTATGCGAGATGAACTTGCTAAGCAAAAATTTCTGGCCATATGTACTCCCTTTGATGAGGCGTCAGTAGATTTGGTCTTAGAGCATCTTTATGATGTAATAAAAATTGCAAGCTGTTCTTTTACAGATTGGCCGCTACTTGAAAAAATTGCAACAACTTCCGCACATATACCAATTATTGCATCTACGGCAGGGGCCACATTAGAGGAGATTGATAGAGTCGTTACTTTTTTTAGCAATAGAAATCGAAAGCTATGTCTCATGCATTGTGTGGGAGAGTATCCAACTTTAGTAGAAAATTTACAACTCAATCAAATTGATCTATTTAAACAAAGATATAAAGATATAGCTGTTGGTTTTTCAACACATGAAGATCCAGAAAATTTTGATTCAATAAAAATTGCAATTGCCAAAGGTGCCACCCTTTTTGAACGACATGTAGGAGTTGCAACTTCTAAATACGCTTTAAACCAATATTCATCAACTCCCGAGCAAGTAGAAAAATGGTTGGCGGCCGCTAGAACTGCTTGGACGATGTCAGGTGTTCAAAATGAGAGAAGATCATTTTCTGAAAAAGAGATGACAGATCTTAGAGGGTTGAAACGGGGTCTTTTTGTAAAAGAAAATATTACAATTAAAAAAGGGCAAACTATAAAAATTTCTGATCTAACCTCCGCTATTCCAAACGAAGAAGATCAGTTACTAGCAAATGATTTTTCAAAATATGTTGAGCTTATAAGCAAAACAGAAATATCTGCTAATGAACCAATTTTAAAAAAGAATATTGAAATAAAAGATTTAAGAAAGCAAGTATCAGAAATTGTAACTGAAGTTAAAAAAATTCTTCATATGGCCAAGATAAATATCCAGGATCGAGCTGATGTGGATATTTCCCATCATTATGGTATAGAGCACTTTCACGAATGTGGAGCTACAATTATTAATTGTATCAACCGAGAGTATTGTAAAAAAATTATAGTATTGTTGCCTGGTCAATCTCATCCAGTACACTATCATTTAAAGAAAGAAGAAACCTTTCATATTTTATATGGGCCAGTGACTGTAAAAATAGCTGATAAAGAAAAAACCTACAATGCAGGTGATTTGTTAGTTGTTGAAAGAGGAGTGAAACATAGTTTTAGCTCTGAAAAGGGTGGAGTTTTTGAAGAGATTTCTACAACTCACGTAGAGGGGGATTCTTATTATGATGATGCTAAAATAAATTTAAATTCATCAAGAAAAATTCATTTAACATTTTTTGCTAATTGGTTTCAATCGCCTACATTATAACTATATAACTATGCTTTAATACAAGTTTTAATACAAGCTTTAATACACTGAGAGTAAATAAGAGGAATAAGAGGAATAACAAATATGATTAAGCTATCTGATTATGTTGTACAATTTTTAGAAAATTTAAAAATAAAAAATGTTTTCATGCTACCTGGTGGTGGATGTATGCATTTAGTTGACTCCTTCGGAAAAAGTCCTTCCATTAATTATGTATGTTGTCTTCATGAACAAGCAGCAGTGATTGCAGCTGATGGATACGCTCAATATAATAACAGTCTTGGAGTAGCGCTAGTGACTACAGGGCCTGGCGGAACTAATGCAATAACTGGAGTGGCCGCCAGTTGGATTGATTCTATTCCAGTGTTAATTATAAGTGGACAGGCCAAGAGACAAGATTTGAGAGATGAATATGGTGTTCGCCAGATGGGAGTACAAGAGGTTGCTATTCGTGACTTAGTTAAACCTATTACAAAATATGTTGTAACTGTTAAAGATCCAGCATTGATAAAGTACCATTTACAAAAAGCAGTTCATCTTGCAACAGAAGGAAGATTTGGCCCTGTCTGGATTGATTTACCTTTAGATGTACAAGGTTCAATGATTGATGAAACAACATTAGAGTCATATGATCCGGACGATGAGATACCTCTAGTGTCTCAAAATATTCCAGCTCCTATTATTGATGAAAAAATTAACCAGGCAATATCTTTATTAAAAGAATCACGCCGCCCTGTAATTTTAGCAGGAAATGGAGTTCGTTTAAGTGGAGCACTTGATGCTTTTAAAGAATTAATAAATAAATTATCTATTCCTGTTTTAACGACATGGAAAAGTATTGATTTCTTGCCTGAAAATCACCCATTGTTTTTTGGTCGTCCAGGAGCGGTGGCATCTCGTTATGCAAATTTTATTCAACAAAATTCTGACCTATTGATAGTTCTGGCCGCACGCTTGGATTTACCTCAAGTTGCTTTTGATAATAAAAATTTTGCAACAAAAGCAAAAAAAATTATTGTTGATATTGATGAAAATGAATTGAAAAAATGGCAATTTCAAATTGATGTTTCATTAAATATGAATGTGGCCTATTTTATATCAAAAATAAATTCTATACTATTAAATCCTAGAATAAGTATAAATACTAATATCACTAATGAAACATATGTAGAAAAGTGGCGAGCATACTGCCAGGATTTAAAAAAACGTTTTCCGGTTGTAACTAAAAATTATTATGATGAGGTTAGAGATGGAGTTAATACTTATGTTTTAGTTAATGAGCTTTCAAAGCATCTGGATGCTAATGATTTAATTATCCCTGGAAGTTCTGGAAGTTGTAGCGAAGTAATGTATCAAGCATTTCAGGTGAAAGAAGGACAACGTTTCTTAAATAGTCCCGGACTTGGTTCAATGGGTTTTGGTGTGGCCCAATCCATTGGTGGAGCAATAACATCGGGCAAGCGAACTATTTGTGTGATTGGAGATGGAGGCCTACAACATAATATTCAAGAATTAGAAACATTAAGAAGACTTAATTTAAATTTAAAAATTTTTGTTTTAAATAATAATGGGTATGCTTCTATACGAATGATGCAACAGAGACACTTTAATGGACGTTTAGTAGCATGTGATCCTACGTCAGGTCTTACATTTCCTAATTTAAGTAAAATTTGTGATGCTTATGATCTTTCACATACAATTATATCTAATCAAAATCAACTTATAGAAAAATTACCATCATTTCTTTCTAAGGCCGGTCCAGCAATAGCAGAAATAATAGTAGATCCATCATTTCAAATGATACCCAGAGTTTCATCTGAAGTAAGGGCCGATGGCTCAATAGTTTCAAAACCAATGGAAGATTTGTGGCCTTTCCTTGATAGAACTGAATTTAATAATATAATGTCTATGCGATAAAATTTTTCATAAAAATAATTACAATAAA
>JADGAM010000083.1 GCA_015232015.1 Oligoflexia bacterium
TGATGTGGGTTGTGACATGTGTACTTTTTTTCTATTATTATTTTTCAAAGAAAAAGAATAGACGACAGAAATTTATTATAAAGTTATTAATAGTTCCCTCTTTTTTATTATTACTATGGTATATCTTAATAGCACCTACTCCTTGGACAAGATATGTGTGGCCGGCAATGATTATTGTGATGATACTGTTTTCTGTATTGCTTGACGATTTGATAAAAATGGTTTTCTTTTTAAATAATAAAACAAGAATAATATTTACAGTTGTTTTAATGATATTCATTGGAACCTCTATATTTCTAATATTTGATTGGAATAAATTTTGTTTTCAATTTAATATCACAGAAGATAAGTTGAGTTTGTGGGATAAATATCGATTTGAACGAGGAACGGTTGGATCACCTCCTTTGCCAATTTTTAATTTAAAAGATCAAAAGGAAATTGTTGAAAAATTTTCTTTTTATGTTTCTACAGAAGATAAGGTTTTTTATCATGGATGGTTTTTAGTTGCAGAATTATCACCACTAGTGAATAAAGTTTTTTTTCCATTACAAAGGTATTTAAAGAATGATGTTGAAAGACTTTATAAAAGACATAAAAATTTTTTAATACTAGGACCATACCAATTAACTAATCAAAATTGGAAAATAGTTGATAATAAATATATTTCTCTTATTGTTGCAAAATTGTGTTCAAAAATAGTTTTTACTAATAAAAGTTATATGCTTTGTGAATTGCCTGCAATTTAAAGAAAAAAAAGCGAAAAAATATTTATTATTATTAATATTATTCGCTGGAATATCTGCCAATATTTATATTCCAAGTTATTATATTTTTTCTTTAACTTTATTCTTTTGTTTTATTTTCATATTTAAAATTAATTCTTTTCGTTTAATTTTTAATAATATTAAAACAATAAAAGAAATTAAAAAAAACATTCTTCTTACCGTAATTGCAGTTATATTCTTATCAATGCCAACTTTAATATTAATTTCACAATACAAAAATCTATCTACTCAAGTAGTTCCTGCTCTTCGACTTACTCAAAAATATAATGCCTATCCAGTTTTACCAGCATTAGATTTAGACCTAGACGTTTTTTCAGAAAAAATTAATCGCGGATTAAATTTATTTAGTTCTTATGGAAATCTTTTAGGACTACTTTACCCTGATCACTCCTATAAAATATTCTTGTATGATGACTTTAAAATCACATCTGAAGTTTTTCAATACATAGGTATTTTAGGTTTATTAGTTTTTATATATGGATTAATAAGTGGTTTTAGAAAAAAAAACAAATTCATTTTTCTTTCATTTGTAATGATAATAATAATTGCAATCAATATGTATAATTTTTTTCCAAGTTTATTACCTTTTGGAAGTCTCTCCTCTTCAAATCAAATCCAACTTTTCTTTGAAAAAATATTCCCATTTTTAAAAAAAATAGAAATACGTTCAGTGTTAGGAGCATCGTTAAGTATATTTATGGCCATACCTCTTGCTCTAGGAATAAAAAATATTCAAGAACAAATAACATTACTTTATAGATCAAATAACTTTTTTTACTATGGTGTTTCTATCTATATCCTAATATTTTGGATCTTTAAAATGCTTTTAAGCTATTTTGTTTACAATAAAATATTATTTATAACTATAGAAGATCTTTTATTTTCATTTATTTTTCCTTTATTTAGCTTCATTATATTTTTATCACTAAAATATAAAAAAATAAAAATACCTTTAGCAAATTTTATTTTGATTTTTCTTCTACTATTTGATTGCTTTTGGTATTCAAAAAACCAATTATTAAGCAGAAGTAATGATTCTTATTTTATTGAAGCGGCATCAAAAGAATGGAGCTATCATCCATTTGTTAATCACAGAATTGTTGCTGAATCAAAAAAAAATATTAACCTTTGTATGTCAGAATCATTTAGTAAAAGAAAAGGGGCATTTCCTAATATTGCTTCTGTCTTTTTATCTAAAAGATACTATCATTTTTTCACCAGCATTAACCCTGATAAACAAATTTACATAAATGGAATTCTTAATCCTATTTTACATTTTTATCCTATTGAACAAATAATTTATGTTAAAAACGAACATGATTCTTTGAAAAAAATAGAAAACAGTTCTCCTAATGATCTACTTTCTACATTAATTATCCAAAAAAATGACACAAGTTTAGCTATAACTTCTACGTCATTACCTAGTATCAATGACTACCCTATTTCCAATATGCGCCCTCTTTATTTGAATGATATTTTGGAAAAATATCTAAAAAATGTACTGTCAGAAAAAACTAGATACCTATCATATCCTGAAATAAACTCATCTTTTGCAAAAATTAAAATCTTAGAAGAAAAAACTAATTCTTTATCGTTTAATATAACAACAACTAAACAAGGTTATCTATACTTCAGCGATGTGTGGGATGAAAATTGGCATGTGCTTGTTAATGGCAAAGAATCAAACATTGAAAAAGCAAATTTTGCTTTTAAGGGTGTGTTTCTTGAATCGGGAACAAATGATGTTTTTTTCTATTACTCTCCAACAAAATATTTATATGCAGTTATAATTTACTTTTTAACATTAATAATAATTTTTATAAGCATAAAAAGGATTATTCGTTAGTCGATTTCAAAATACAACTTTTGAAATCATAAATAATAAATGTTAAAAATGTTATAATCAAAATCGAAAAAGCTTTAATTACAAACCATTTCCATATGCATTTTTAATCTTAATCTATATGCTAACATTGCTCTTGCTGACCATTGGCCTGCTTTTTTCACTATTCGAAGAGATGCTTTTTTCCTCAAAATCTTTTAAAGTTAACTTGTAAATGAAACTCCAATGGGTAATAATGAGGAGAAGTAATCTTTCAGGACAAACATGATCACATGCGCTTTAGACACATTCAAATGTAATTTTTGCAAGAGTGGTACACTCTTACCACTCCAATGGACTTTAGCTGATTATGAGTATGATCTGCAGATCGATACAAACTGCTCTCTACTTCAATGCGATTGTTGCTCTATTCTCATTCAGCATCCACTCCCTTCAAAACAGCAAATAAAACATTTTTATCCTC
Organism: Oligoflexia bacterium; assembly: GCA_015232015.1. Lineage (GTDB taxonomy): Bacteria > Bdellovibrionota > Bacteriovoracia > Bacteriovoracales > Bacteriovoracaceae > JADFZW01. Next base: position 3,092 of record JADGAM010000083.1, read on the forward strand.
AAAATTATACAAATCACTCTGCAAGCTATCCCAAGCTAATGAGCATTCTTTTTAATTTAAATGATCGCTTAGAAATGCTGTGGCTCAAAAAATTAATAAAGCAAAGAATGAGTTCTTCTTCTTTTTCTAGCTCTTCTTCTACCTCTCACGATCAAGTGCAGGCCCAGACATGCAATATAAGAATTTTAGATATTGGTTGTGCGAATGGACGATTTCTTCTTTACTTAAAAAAACATCTAAACTGGGAAGTCTTTGGAACAGAAGCTGACATCAAATTTGTTATGCACCTGAGGAAAGATTTGAGAGGAAAAAAAAGAATTCAACTCTACATTGGAGATCCAGAAAATATTGAGTTTAACTCTCAAAAATTTGACATTATCCGTATGAATGATACCATTGAGCACCTAAGAGATCCCCATGCTTCTCTCAACAAGCTTCACTCTCTACTATCCCCGCATGGAATTATCGTAGGGCAAACACCTAATACCGACTCTTTTGATTTCAAAATTTTTAAAACCTATTGGGGCAACCTACATATGCCTAGACATATCCATCTCTTCAATAAAAAAAATTTAAAGCAATTGCTTCAGCAAATTGCTTTTAAAAATATTGAAATCCTGGACACAATCCATCCCGGTGGGGCCGCGCTTGGAATGCAAAATCTGCTGCGCAACTTTTGCAATATAAAACTTTCGCAAGGCAAGGCCGCTATCTATCCATTATTGCTTGTAGGCCTGCTTCCACTAAGTGTTTTTCAAAAACTTGTAAAAAAACCGGGAATAATTAGATTTGTGGCCAATAAGCAATAGAGGTAATTGCAATCTTATGAAAAATCTCTCTCTCTTCTTTTCAAAATGGAACAAACGTCTAAGGATATTTTTTCGCTTACTCTTGCATAAGTTAAACATTGATAAAAGGCCAGTCTTTGCAGTTTTAACCGTCACCTCTCAATGTAACTATAGCTGTTCCTACTGTTTTTCCGATTATCACAAAAAAGCAAATATTGCTCTCTCAACTGAAAATATCCTTAAGATCATCGATGAACTACACCAATATGGAGTAATCTATTTAAATGTACATGGAGGAGAAGCTCTTTTACGACAAGATATCGGTATTATTATAGAACATGCCTTAAGTAAAAAGATGTTTGTAAATCTGATAACAAATGGTGTCCTCTTGAAGAAAAAATGGGAGCAAGTTAAGAAAGTGAACTCCATCTGTATAAGTTTGGATGGGCGAGAAGAAAATAATGATAAAAATCGTAAAAAGGGCTCCTTCAAAAGCGCAGTAGAAGCAATAGATTTCGTCTTGGCCCAAGCTATTCCGGTAAGAATAGGAATGACTATTACCAGGCATACTCAACATGATCTCCACTATATTGCAGAGTTTGCAAAAACAAGAAAAATCTTTATTCAACCCTTTTTACTCTTTGATCAAGAAAATCTTCCTCAAGATATTCGCATGACTAGTAGAGAGAACAAAGTAGCGTTGGAGTCTCTTATAAAACTTAAAAAAGAGGGTTATCCCATTTTTTACAGTCTGGAAACCTTGGAATATGCCTACAACTGGCCATTTGAACAGGAGCATTTAAAGAAAAGCGATTTGAATAACACCATTTTACAGAGCAATTTCCCCTTCAGAGAGTGTTACTATAAAAAATTAAACATACTGGTTGAAAATGATGGATCGATAAGGGCCTGCAATGCCAGGGCCCGTAAAGGGCTACACATCTCCCTTAGCAACAATTTTATAAAAGATGCCAAAGAAGCGCTCTTAAAACAAGATGACTGTTTATATTGTTACCATCTTCCTAAAAATGAATTTGGAAATCTAATGTCTCTGCGTTTACCCACTCTCATGGGACAATTTTCCCATCAATTGAAAGAAGATATCCGCTCAATTTACGGTAGACCCAAAAGAAAGTTATGAAAAAAAATTTTCTAACTATCGTCTCGATTATCATTACTTTCTTCCCCTTTCTTGTTATTATCTGGCCGGTAATCTCTGATAACACTAATCTGTTGGGACATGATAGCTACTCCTTCCATTTTAAAAATTTTTTTTACTACGCCTCTTCTTTAAAATATGATAATGCCATCCCTCGCTGGTATCCTGGTGATGGTGGAATTCCGGCAGCCATGACCATTGTGCCCTATTTCTCTCTACACTCCTATAAATTACTGGCTCACTTTCTCAATTTTCTTCTGGAAATAAACATTGTCTTGGCCAATAAATTGAATTTGCTCATAGGAATATTCATTATTATCTTGGGATGCTGGCACTTTATCTATGATCTAAGCAAATCCAAAGTGGCCACTGTTTTTTCCTGCTGGTTGCTGCTACTGGGTGGTTTTGGCACTACTATTTTCCACCAGGAACAAGTTATTCCTACCTTGCTCTATATCCCCTGGCTTGCACTCAGCATTTTACGCTTTTTCCGCTCACAAAATTGCATTTACCTTCTACCAATCTCTCTTTTTACAGGAATGTCATTCATAAGCAACTATCCTCATATCTTTGCAATTTCTATTGTTAATTTGCTAATAGCACTGTTAATCTTTTATCATAAAGAGATTATCCCTCAAGCAAAAATAATTTGTAGAATCATCTTTGCTAAAAAAAATATTCCCTATCTTTTTGCAGCGACCGTCCTATTTCTAATGTCCGTCTGTCCACTAGTTTATGTTTTTTTCAAGCAGGGATCTTTTGGGAATATGCTTAGGGAAACCGCTTACCTGAACAGTAAAATGAGCTATGAAAATTACTTACACAATAATTTACAAATTATAAATAGCTCCGCTCCCCTTGAATATTTTTTAAATTTTCTATATCCCTGGATCAAGATGCCTGAGTTAAAAGAGCTCGCGCTGATAGGTGATTCTTCTGCTTTTTATATAACCAGCACAGGCCTCTTGTTTTCTTTTTTCTCTCTCTTTGTGCGAAAAAAACATATATTTTTCCTGGCACTCTTTGCATTCCTTTCTTTTCTGTCCACCATCGGAATCAATGGGCCCATTCCCTTTGTGTTCTTTCATCTGTACTTTCCTACTATAGAAATTTTTAGGCAGTGGTATCACTTTTTTCCCTATCTCAATTTTACCCTCGCACTTATGGCCGCACTTGCAGCTAGTAGAGTGCTCGTGGTCGCTAAAAAAAAATCTGCAGGCCATAAACTATTGTTGCATACACTTCTGCTGTTCTCTTTGACCTACACTATATTTGAAAGTGCCAACCACTTTCACTACTACGCCAACAAACTTCTTATCCATAAAGAGGTTATTAAAGATAACAAAGAAAACTTCTATGGAAGTCTTAAAATTTCTGCAATCATTCCTTTCTACAATGCCTATTTAGGCACCTTCAATGAAATGGGTCGTTCTAAACTCTTTGTTAGTAAAGATCGAGAGTATCTCTATCGCAAATGTCCAGGCATACGCAACTTTTTACCTCTCTTCACCGATACCTTATTTACAAATCAACAACTAGCAAATCATGATTGTTACCCAAACCAATCCAAACCCTATATTATAAATCTTTTAGCAGATGATGATCCGAGAATAATTAAAAAGATTCTTACAGAGAAAAATCTCGTCTCTATTAATATATATGAGCAATATGATAAAACAAAAACATATAGGGAGGATATAAAAGCCTACAGCGAAGTTTACAAAGAGATGCAGGTCTCTTCTCAAGGAATTTCGCTTTACATGTTTTTTCCCTATGATGGCATCCTGGCGCTACCATTTTCTTTCCACTCTATCGGCGAAGTGTCTGTTGATGATCACAAAGAGTCAAAATTCTCTTTCAACCGAGGCGCTATCACTGCTCTTTTCCTAAAGCGTGGTATACACAATATCTCTTTGAAGGCCGCTGATGGTATTAATAGTTTGATCATTTACCTCTATTCTTTCTGCTCAACTCTCTCCTTGCTAATGATGATCAGCATTTGCTTTACAAGCTTCACACCGCATTTTTCAAGCGCCAAACGTAGAGAAGGGTTCTAAACAAGGAGATATTTCTCTCCTGCTTATGACGCCAAAGCGCTCCTATCATAAATAATAAGTAAAACAACGGCGATAGTATTTTATATCTATAAAAATTTTTAGTAAAATACTTATAGAAACACGGATATCTAACAGAGAAATATGCTAGATAATGAATATTTTTTATTATCTCTTTTTGCTCTATGTGCACAACACTCTCTTTCAAAAAGGAGCTGGGAAGCTTAGAGACCTCTGTCTCTCCCCCTGAGAATTGCTTGAGATATTTTTCTATAGCAGTTTCTGGAAATGGAGTTAGAAAAGAGCTGAAAGCAAATTTGGTTTTGGCCAAGATATTTAGTTCAATGGTCTCTAACGCCTTATGAACATCTTCACCAGGAATACAAAACATGTTGGTGGTTTGCAGATTAAGCCCAGCAGAGTGAACAATTCTTCCGGCATTTATTATCTGCTGATTATTGATATTTTTATTTAAAATATCTCGTCTCAATTGATAGTTGCCACTCTCAATGCCAAAACTAATTGTCTTGCAACCTGCTTGCGCTAACAGAGCAACTATTATTTCATCTAGTAAATCTGCTCGTGCTGTACAGATGAAAGGGAGTCCAACCTCTTTCTTGTATAAGGGCAAAAATTGCTTCAGCCATCTCCTGTTGGCAATAAAAAGATCATCATAAAAAAAAATTGAATGAAATTTATATTTTCCACAATGTACAGATAGCTCCATTATAAAATTGGCCACACTTTTCTGTCTAACATAGTTTCCTTTTTGTTTGAAAATATCATGGATACTAGAGTTATAGCAGAAACTACAACGATAAGGGCATCCTCTACTGGACATGAAAGTATGAGTGGCATCTTTGGCCAATAGAGGATATCTGCTATAATAAATATCTCGAGACTCAATCACCGCTTCAGAATAGACCAAAAGTGCTGCCCGATCATTGAGGACAATCTTACCTGTTTTCTCCCTATAACCAATCCCCTCAACCAAATGCCACTCAGGTTTTTGCTTGCGAAGTTCTCTGATAACATTTAGAACAACACTCTCCCCCTCACTATTACAGACTAGATCAGCAACAGTGTTTGCAAGAATTTCTTGTGGTCTAAGAATAGCATGTAACCCTCCCACTATTAAATATTTCTCAGGAAAAGTGCTTTTTATAAGAGCAGTAATTTTTTGCAACCACTGAGTTTCAATGGATATAACAGAAATGCCAATAAGATTGCACTCAATCACTCTTAAACTTCGAATAAGATTTTTTTCCAATTCATCAATAAGCACACAGCACTTAAATCCAGCATTGAAGAGATAGGATGCTATAGAGGAGATCCCAAAATAGGGAATAGGATGTTGTTGTATAAAAACTATGTCATATTCTCTGTTCATGCCTTTCAACTCTTATAAGCAATCTGTTTTATTTTGCATAAAAAATATCTCCTAGCATTTGATGATAGGAGCGCAAAGAGATATCTATATAGCAATTTGTAAATAAAGGGATAATCATAAACTGCTCCTTTTTGAGCTTTCATAATCACTTTAAAAATATAGTTACTGGCAGCGCTGTAATTAGTGCTTGAGAGAGAAGCAATACCTCTTTGTTCTTTGGCAGAAATTCTTCCTAAATGAATTGTGATTACATGCACTCTCTGATGCCAAAGGATTCTTAGAGCTTCCAATAAAAGATCCAAATAGGCCTTACTGGCGGGATAAGCAATTTTCAATGGATCTATCCCTGGAAAGTAAGCGCTGAAAGAGGAAATGCCCACAAAGACTCCTCTATGTTTTGCAAAATAGTCAGCAAATCCCTCCAACACACTATTTAGACCGATAACTCCTATTTGGTGAATCTGATGAAAGACTGGCCAATCTATCGCGCTCTTCTGCATATTAACTTTGAGATCTGCGACTATACAGGCAGAGTTAAAAATCACGCAAATATAGTTTGTAGAGTTGCTATCTGTATTCAATGATTCAGCAATAAGCTTGAGTTTTTGTACAAAGTTTTGTGTCCCAATCTGCAAATGATAGTGTAAATATCTATCGCTCTTCAAGATCTCTGTCCTTATCTTGGTGAGCTCTTTTGCCGTGTGAGAGATTCCTATAATCTTACAGCTACTCTTTTGAAAAAAACAATTCACAAGACTGGCCCCTAGTCCCTGTGACGTTCCTACAATTACAACATGAGAAAATAGATTATTCATTCTTTTTATTTAAACAACCTGACTAATAGAGGTTTGGCCATATTATAAAAAAATATCTCCCAAAGAAATACCACACTCCCCTTGCGCAATCTAAACATTGCAAACGGCCTATAAAGGGTGTTTAAAAACTTAAAGAGCGCTAGTAACGCCCCTTTCCCTTCAAGAGTTTTAACAATTTTATTATCTATAAAATTGCTAATCAGAATCAACATATTATGATATTTTTTCTGCTTGCGACTGATCCAAGGTAAATCATATTCCCATTGCTCCCCTTGTAACTTACTCCATTGCAAAAGATTCTTAGCGGGAGAATAGCCATATTTTTCTTCCACTAATTCACATAACTTTGTTTTATGGATAGGAATGTAGCGATTGGGGGTAGGGAAGAGACAATTTGAATTATCCTCTAACAACTGTAACATTAATTTCATAGTTACTTTTATATCTTCAATGGTTTCTCCGGGAAGACCCAAAACAAAATTATAGATAGGAACTATTTTTTTATAGCGGGCCAGTTTTTTATTACACGCTACAATTTCCTCATAGCTGGAATCTTTATGAATCATTTTTAACAGCCGATCACTTCCACTCTCCACTCCTATATGCATAAATCTTGTGCCGGCCGCTTCAAGCTGCAATAAAAACTGCTCATTCATTTTTTTTATTTCACTAATTCTGGCACCTCGAAAGGAGAGTTCTAGTTTCAGTTGTCTGGAATGCAAAAGCTGTAAAATCTTTTCCATATGTTTTAAATTAACAAAAGAATCATCATCTATGAAATAGATAGTATCTACAGAGTATGTTTCAACCAAAAATGCAATGTGTTCCACCACCTCTTCTACAGGAATCAAATATATTTTTTTCTTAAAATTCTTATAAAATGCAGGCGAACTACAAAAAGCACAGTTATAGAGACAGCCCAAAACACTATAAATTGAAAAGACAATCTTTTTTTGGTTAAGATGTCCATAGGGAGAATAGTCAGCAATAAGATTGTAAGGAATTTTCTTATAGGGAATGAATTCAAAACTATTTTCTACTGAAATTGTAACTATTTTCCCTTTTATCTTTTCCTCCCGAAATGAGAGCCCAGGAATAGTTAAATCTTTTAAATTATTTTTGAGAGCACAATAGAGAGCATAAAGAGGTTTGCTACCATAACCGCTTATCACATAATCAAAATTTTTTTCTTCAAACAAACTTTCCGGATAAAAAGTCGCATGAGGGCCACCACAAACTATTTTTATTGCACGATCTTGTTCTTTAACAAGCATGGCAATTTCTCTGGCACAAGTGATAGGAATGCCTGACATTATAGAAATACCTACTAACAATAGCTCCTTAGATATAAGAGCTGCCAGCGACTGTTGCCAGTTCCTCCCATACAGACGCAAATCAAATATCTGCACAGGCACCTTATTTTCTACCAAGGCAGAGGCAGCATAGATAAGTCCAAGAGGAGCATGTTTCACGATCTGCCCATGAAGACCCATCTGCGGATAAATTAAAAGGACTTTTGAACGAGAAAGCATACCTCTCCTAGTATCTGGAATTTTTTAAACAGCTTCTTACTACTTGCAACTCTATTATATTATACTCTATACTCTAATATATGCCGGTGCTTTATCTAAAATCCACTGAGCAAACAAATTCTTAAAGTCACACTGTCCTCGGTAGGGATCATATAGCTTAAGCCCAATCAGCTTGCAAATCTTTTTATCATCCTGTTCACAACAATGGGAAGGTCCTAAAAATTTAAAATAGTTATTGGCACCAGTCCCGATGAATTTCACATTTAGCTTTTGTAAAACAACATCATTTCTGATTTGCTCTAATGCTCTAAAAAATAAAAAGTTCACAATAGAATAAACAACAGGGATAAGCCCATTCATCGCCATTCCGGCAGCCATCCCGACAGTTGCTTGCTCCATAACTCCCACATTGTAAATTCGCTTGGGGAATTTTTTTTTAAACTTATCACAAACCCCAAAACCCATATCACAGACGAGCAGGATAATTCGCGGTTCTTGTTGGGCAAAAGGAATTAAATCATCTATCACTAGTAAGCGATAGTTAATATTGGCCATTTTATCACCCTTTCCTTTTTTGCCTACAACTGGCACTGTTTTTTTCACTCTCTGACAGCTCACTGTTCGTCGGCAGTCTAAAGTGAAATTTGGGAATATTTTCCATACATTTAAGCCCTCTCCCTTTAATAGTTCTAGCAACTACAACTTGTGGTCGTGCTATCGTTTTTTCTTGCAGATTCAACGTATGCAAAGTTTTTGTAAGTGAGGAGAGATTATGGCCATTCACAATTTTCACATAACAACCAAAGGCGCGAACCTTTTGAGCTAACTCTCTATGCGGCGATGTGAAGGAGAGTACCTCTTGCAAAAAATCCATCGCCTGCAAATTATTGTTGTCTATAATAATTTTTAGGTTATCCAGCTTGTGTTTGACTGCAAACTGGATCGCCTCCCAATTGCTTCCCTCTTGCATTTCTCCATCACCAATTACAACATATACTCTAAATTTATCTTTCTTTAATTTAGCTGAAAAGGCCAGGCCAACTGCTTGAGGGAGACCATGTCCTAACGAACCACAACTGGCCTCAAGTCCCACATCCTCTCTTCTTTCTAAACATCCAGATAAAAAACTACCCTTATAAAAATTTTCAAAATCATCTTGTTTGATTAATTTTAGATCAGCTAGAATAGCATATAGAGCGTAACAACCATGGGCCTTAGAAAAAATCAAGCGATCTCGTTTGGGCCAATTTTTTTTAGCATTTTCTCCTAAATCAATTTTCATTATGCTGTAGTAAAGTGCCACTAAAATTTCTATTGTTGAGAATGAGGAAGCAATGTGACCTGCGCCATTTCTAATACACACTCTTAAAATCTCTTGGCGGATAAACTTCGCCTTTGATTTAAGTTCTAGTAGATCATTTAAATATCTATTAATCATTTTCTTTTCTTTCTTTTTGGAGGTAACAAAACTTTTTTTTCAGATTTTATCAACTGCTTTTCTCGCTCTAATTCTTCTTTGAATTCTTTTTCGCTTGGCAGGTAAAGTTTATACTTTGAAGCAAAAAGCTTTCTACTATCTTGTAGAACGGAATATTTAACGATAGTTTCATCTTTTTCTGAACAAAGAATTATACCGATAGTTGGGTTATCATCCTTGGTCTTCATTTGATCCTCAAAATAGCGAACATAAAAATCCATCTGACCAACATCTTGATGGGTAAGTTTATCTGTTTTGAGGTCAATTAGGACAAAACATTTTAAAATATAGTTATAGAAAACAAGGTCAATATAGAAATGATTATGTTCCGAGCTTATTCTCTTCTGGCGAGCAACGAAGGAGAATCCTTTTCCAAGTTCCAAAAGGAAGCTTTGTAATTTTTCGATGAGGGCACTTTCTAATTCTACCTCTCGGATAGAACTTTTTTCACTAACATTTAAAAATTCTAAAACGTAGGGATCTTTAATTATATCCTCAGGGATGGCCGCTAATTCTTTTTTTGTGGTTCCCTTTTTTAAGACCTTTTTATTTTTACTTGAAAGAATACGTTCATAATAAAAAGAATCAATTTGTCTCTCTAGTTGTCTTGTGGACCAATTACACTTAAGACATTCATCAATATAAAACTTGCGAGTATCATCGTTTTCTACTCTCAATAGATGGCGGTAATGAGTCCATGACAATTCGTCACTCAGTGAGTGACGAATTGGAAATCTTTCGTAAAAAAGACGAAAGTATTTAAGGTTAGTGACGTTAAAACCTTTGCCATATTTTGATGTTAACTCTTTAGAAAGATCATCTAATATGCTTTTCCCGTAATTGGCCCTTTTTTTTCCTTTTTGTTCTTCTTCAACAATAAGTTCTCCAATACTCCAATAGGCGTGTACCATAACAACATTTACTGCTTTATAAGCATGGGATCTTGCCTGGTCTAAAATTTCAGAAACCTTTTTATATAGGGAGGAAAACTTAAAAAGTTTTTTATTGTTTTTCATCGGTTTAACTTTTCCTTCTTATTGTAAATATTCTCAATATCTTATAAAAATACAATGATTTTGCCCATTTTATACAGACCCTTAGTAGATCTAAAACATACTTTCAACATCTATGATTTTAGAAAAAAAATCACTTTCTTTAACATCTTTTGAAACTCCATTAACATGTATAAGTACAGGCCTGCATGAAAAGTATTTATAATTTTTCAGTTTATTTATTTTTTCTTGAACTTCTTTAATAACTTCTGAAGTAATTGGGTCTTTTGAAAATTTTATTTCACAAACATACAGAGTGTTAAATCTGGTTTGTATCATATAATCTATTTGACATCCTTGTTGCTGCGTAGTTTTTTTCTGAAAATATGGATTTTCACTAATAATTTCATCAGATGATATTCCAAGTATTTGATGAATACATTTTCTATTATTAAGAATTAAATTTTCAAATTGAAATCCTAAAATCCCATACCATTCAGGAAGTAAAAACAGCGATTTAAATGAGAAACTGTGACGTTTTATTTTAGTAAGATTTTTATCAATATATTTCAAATAAAATCTAAAATAATTATCATGTAATCGATATCTACTTAATTTAGAGTCTTTACCTGTTTTAACATTCCAAGTATAATCTCTAGTAATAAATCCCGCCAAACTCAATTCATCTAAATACTCTAATACTCTTCCTTGAGTATTTTTATTTAAGGCCTTTTGTATCTCCGTAATATCTTTAGATCCATGTGATAACACTTTTAAAATTTTTTTGTATAATTCGCTTTCTCTTAAAAAAACATCAGAAAATATTTGTTTGAATTCTTCAACTAATATTCCACCTTCTGTAAAACATAAATTTTTAATATTTTGTTCAGCATTTTTCTTAGGATCAATTTCTTCAAGATACTTTGGAATACCTCCAGTAATCGAAAGTATTTTTATTTTTTCATATATTGAATCTGCTACGTCTGAGCGATCGCGACTTCCTTTCGCGCGCGCTGACAGCGCGATCCTATTGACAGCGTTTCGGCCTTGGCCGAAACTGCTTTCATAGGAAATATTTGAAGGCCAAAATTTATTACATTCAGATAAGGTCAGTTCTCTTAAGGTTAGGGTAAATGAAATTCTACCAACAAAACCACTATTACTTAAAATATTTTTTTCTATCCAGGATGAGGCCGATCCACAAATTATAAACACAAGAGAGTCATTTTTTTTTAAATGTAAATCCCATAAGTTTTTAATTTTTCCTAAAAAAGAAACATCTCTACTTCCCATCCAAGAAATCTCATCGAACAACAGTAAAATTTTTCCTTTAGGTATTTTTTCAGCAACCGCCCAAAAAGCATCACTCCAATCATTGTAACGTGCCTTAGGTGATGAAAAATTTTTTGAAATTTGTGATGAAAATTCATTTAATTGATCTTCCATAGTTGTTTTTTCATCTGGAGGTAAACCGCTAAAGACGTAGTAATAATCAAAATTTTTACTAAACTCTTCCACTAATCTACTCTTACCAATCCGACGACGTCCATTTATCACAATAAAGGATGCCGTTTTCTTTTCCATGGCCCCACGTAATCTATCTAATTCTATTTGTCTTCCTACAAATTTTGACATATATCTTCGGTTTTTCCTGAAAATAACGTATTGGAATTGTAAAATATAAAATTATTAATTTGCAATTCCAAAATAACCATATTTTATGGAATTGTAAATAATAAATATATTAATTTGCAATTCCAACTATTATATAATTATTCTCTTAAAAGTAAGTTATAAAAATCATCTGTAGTTGGATTAAGTTGTTTGTCCCTTATTCCTAAGGCCAGTGCTGCTTCAACATTTACTTTCATATCATCAATGAAAAAAACTCTTTCAGCTCTCAAATTTTGATCTTTTAGTATATATTTATAAATATCTATTTCTGGTTTTCTAAAACCCAGTTCACAAGAAAAAAATGTTTTATCAAAATATTCATCCCAATTTTGCTTTTCTTTTGGGAAGAGGGCCAAAGCGTCTTTTATGTGAAGTTGGTTAATATTACTTAAAAGGAACAATTTTTTTCCTCGTTGATTTAATGCTTTTTTCAGAAGCAATAAATTTTGCAAATTATTTTCTGGTATGTTTATTTGTACACTCACCCAATATTTATCAAATTCTTCGTCTGTGCGTATTCTTAATTTTTCCAACAGAAACAGATGCCACTATGGAAGCTATGGCCGCTGCTTCTATTATAGAGGCATCCGCCCCAAGTGACACGTCAATTAGAACGAATACGTACTTATTAAATTTATTACAGTATCATGGCCAATTAGGCAACGGTGTGGCCTCCTGTTGCGGTTGTCGATGCATAAGGCGCAAAGGGAACGTAAAAGAAGGCCCCCAGACTTTTTTTCTGTCCTTTTTTACTTTTTCTCTCACCCACCATTTCCGTAAAATTTAGTACATGCCTTAAAATTTAGTAGTAAATTTTCTGACATGCCTAAATATTTCAGATATAATTAATAGTAAGTTTATATAAAAACGCTAAAAATAAAAGGATAACTCTAGATGAATTTAAATAGAGAAATTGAATTGTTAATAGCAAATGATAATCATATACTATATGGACCACGACAAGTTGGAAAATCTACTCTTGTAAATAAATTCGTACCAAAATCTCAAATTATTAGCATGGAAGATCAAAGTCATAAGATGAGTTGGATTCAAGACGATTATTTCCCAATTCGTTTTCTTGAATCTGCAATTGGACGATCGATAGATTCACTTACAAAAAAAGAAAAAAAATCATTAACTATTGGAATCGATGAAATACATAAATTGTATGATTGGAGAAGAAAATTAAAATTGCTTATTGACAACTACAAAGATTCCATTCGTTTTTTGGTTACCGGATCATCTGCTTTTGATTTAATTTCTAATGATGGTGACTCTCTTCAGGGACGACTTTTTTATACAAAACTTCTCCCACTCACAACAAATGAGGTTCTTGGCATTTTATTGAAGAAATCGAAATCTAGTAATACACAAAAACGAAAAGATCATTTGAATATTTTTTCTGAGCTTTTATCTCAAATGACAAAAAAAACAAATAAAGAAAAAAATTTAAATTTGCTTATAGATAATTTTTATGACTGTCTTTTACAGTCTAAAAAAAGTGTATTAAAACCCAATTGGAATCTTACCTCTTTTCCTGAACCATATAAGAAAAAAGAAATTTCCTGGGGAAAACGTTGGGCGCAAAATTATCTTAACAATGCAATTGATAAAGATTTAAAAGATGTTTCAAAAGTTCCTGATACTTTTGCTGTCTTTAATCTATTTCGTTTAATTCAAGAATCTTCTGGCTCTACTGTATCTATAAATGGATTTGCTAAAACTATATTAAAATCTCACGAATCTGTTTCGAACATGCTCATGGCGCTTGAAAAAATTTGGATTATTTGGAAGTTAGAATCATATCATAAACAGATGAGTAAGATTATTAGAAAAGACTGCAAATATTATGTTGTGGATTGGATTTTTAATCAAAATTTAGAGGTAAAAACAGCAAATTTACTTATGAGACGAATAACATATCTCAAACAACAAAGCGGCGATAACTATGGTCTTTATTTCTATCGTGATTATGAACAAAGAGAAGTTGATTTCATCATTACAAAAGATGAAGAGGTTGTGTTAGCAATAGAGTGTAAAGAAAAAGAACAACATATTCCAACTGCACTTAAATATGTTTGTAATTATTTTAATTGCCCAGGAATTGTAATTACCAATCAAAAAAATGATCTTATTAAAATTGATTCCAAATAATCCAAATTTTTTCAAGCGCCAGGAGCATGTTCGAAACAGATTCGTGAGATTTTAATATAGTTTTAGCAAATCCATTTATAGATACAGTAGAGCCAGAAGATTCTTTAATTAAACGAAATAGATTA
>JADGAM010000084.1 GCA_015232015.1 Oligoflexia bacterium
TAGATAAAAGCTCCTCAGGCCTTATATTATCTGAAGGTGCTGGCATGGTTGTTTTAAAACGTTTCGAAGATGCTATTCGAGATAATGATAAAATTTTAGCATTAATATCTGGTATTGGATTATCAAATGATGGTCATGGCAAATACTTTGTGGCCCCAAATCCTCGAGGGCAATTTTTGTCATTTTCCAGAGCATACGAAAATAGCGATATTACTCCAAATGATATAGACTATATTGAATGTCATGCTACAGGTACTCACTTAGGTGATATAACAGAAGTATCCACAATTGAAAATTTTTTTGGACAATATCAAGCATCACCACTTATTGGTTCGTTAAAATCAAATATTGGCTATTTTTTAACTGCCTCTGGTATGGCCAGTATTACAAAAACTATTTTAGGAATGAAAAAATCTATTATTCCTTCTTCTCTTTCTCAAAATCCTCTTAATTCAAAAGTAGTTACGAGTGATATTAGTTGGCCTAAAAGTTCTTCAATAAAAAGAGCGGCCATCAATTCATTTGGCTTTGGTGGCACTAATGCACATTTAATTTTAGAAGAAGTTGACCAAAATATTCTATCCCAATATTCAAATTCAAAGAAAGATTTCTCATACGAAAAACAAGAGATGCATATAATTGGAATGGATGCTCACTTTGGAGCATGTACTAATCTTGAACAATATTATATTTCACTTTTAGAAGGGAAAAAGGCCTTTACAAAAAAAGAAGATACACGTTGGAAGGGGTTGGAAATAAATGAAAGCAATAATAATACTAATTTAAATAATACAAAAGAAGGAGCATATGTTAATGAGTTTGAGATTGATACTTTAGAATACAAAATTCTACCAAATGAAGTATCGGCAATTCACCCTCAACAAACTTTGATGTTAAAAGTTGCTGATCAAGCATTATTAAATGCTGGTTTTACTAAAGAACATAAGGGACGTAACATTGCTGTAATTGTGGCCATGGAATTTGATCTTTCTATACATCAACTTTCTGGGCGTTGGGATATCACTCATCAATTAAATAAATGGTCTAAAGATAACAATATTGAACTTCCTAACTCCTTAGTTGATGAAATAAAAAATAAAATTTTTAATTTAACTGAAGAAAACAATACTGCCAGTCTTTTTACTGGTTTTATTGGAAACATCACCGCCAGTAGAATTTCAAATTTATGGGATTTTACTGGTCCCGCTTTAAGTGTTTCTTGTGGAGAACAATCATTTTATGCTGCTTTAGAAATAGCACAAATGTGGCTAAGTAGCAATCAAGTTGAAGCAGTAGTCATTGGCTCTGTCGATTTAGCAGCAGGATTAGAACGAACACTTACTAGAAAATCTATCCTTGATGGAAATGAGATTAATGGAGAAGGAGCGGGAGCTATTGTGCTTACTTCTGCAAGTGAAATTAATCAAAAAAATTATTCTAGTTATGCCATTATAAAAGATATAAACAAAATTAATGAAGATATTAATTCTTCAGTAGAATTAATTGAAATTTCTCATAACCCACATGAACATAAATTTAAAGCAAATGAACAAACAACAATTAGTAGTGTTCATTATAATATTGGAAGTACCTACTCTGCTTCCGGAATTGCCAGTATTATTAAAGCAGCACTTTGTTTACATTATCGCTTTATTCCAGAGAATAACAATGAATGGATAAAATCAAGACCTTGGTTCAACAAAAATAGATTAGCAATAGTAAGTGATAATGATAAATCTGTTTTACTATCATCAGTATCAATAAATACCAATTCAAATTTAAAAGAAAAAACAAAAGATACTTACTTAAGTAAGGCCATAAAAAAATTAATATTCGTTTCAGGTAACAATTTACAAGAATTACAACAAAATCTATCCGCACTTGAAATCCAAGCAAATGAAAAATCATTAATGGTTTTGGCGGATAAATCATACCAATTTACAAAAAATAAAAAATCAAAATATTTACTTAGTTTAATTGCTGATAATAAAGAAAAATTACATATGGAAATTGCTTCGGCCAAGGCGGGAATCATAAAATCATTTGAAGATAAAATAATTTGGAAAACACCTTTTGGGTCATACTTTACACCTGAACCAATAGGTGATTCTGCAAAAATTGCTTTTATGTATCCAGGGGCCATGAAATCATATGTGGGTTTAGGACAAAATTTCTTTCAAATGTTTCCAATGTTATTTGAACAATTACAATCTTTTTTCCCAGACATTGATAAGGTTTTATCTAGTAAATTTCTTTATCCTCGTAATAAGGAGAGTTTAAAAGAATTTCAAAATTTTACTATTGAAAGAATGTTTATCGAGAATGCATTTTCCCTTATGTTTACTAAAATTATGGAAAGTTTATTTATAGTTAAACCCAAAGCTGCCTTTGGATATTGCATGGGTGAGTCTTCTACAATGTTATATTGTACAGGTGTTTGGAATGTAAATAATCGTAGTAAAATTGAACAATCAAATCTTTTTAAAGATCAAATTATTGGTAAAATGAATCTGCTATCTACAACATGGAATTGCTCCTATGAGGAAATGAAAAAAAATTGGAGTAATATGTTTTTATTTGCACCATTAGAAGATGTTGAGAGTTTGATTAAACAATTTAATGATGTCTGTATTTCTTTTATTAATACACCAAAAGAAGTAATTATCTCTGGTAAAAAAGATTCCTGTCAAAAGATTATTGATAGATTAAAATGCCAAACGCTGAATTTGCCTTTTGATACTATCATACATACAGATTATATCAGACCAGTATATAACAATATTTTTGATATTAATTATGCTAATGTTAATAAACGAGACGATATAACTTTATATTCAGGAATAACTTTTGGTGTTTTACCTATTGATAGTGAATCAATTGCTCGTAACTCTGCTGATATCATTTTAAAGGTTGTTGATTTTCCACAAATTACCAGAAAAGTTTATGATGAAGGATATAATGTATTTATTGAATTAGGAGTTGATGGTTCGTGTTCTCGCTTTGTTAGTGAAATATTAAAGAACAAAAAACATTTATCAGTTTCATTTGATAACTTTGGAAAACCTCATAGAGATAGTTTACTTGAATTATTGGCCAAACTGGCCAGTAATAACATAACAGTAAATTTAAAACCAATTTTTTCTGACAACTATGAAGAAACTAATAGTGTTGATCTTAATTTGAAAAATAATAATAAACTAATTAAAAAAGTAATCATTGGAGGAAATAACAATTTTTCAAGTATTATTTCAAGTCCTACTCAAAATACACAACAATTGGTACTCGATACTAAAGATTTAATTGAATTTGCAGAAGGTAAAGTTTCAAATGTTCTAGGAAATGAATACTCTATTATTGATTCTTATAATAAAAGAATTAGATTACCGGCCAGACCATATTTATTTGTAGATAAGATTACAAAAATTGAGGTACAAAGAAATCAAATAAAACCCGCATTCATTCAGTCAGAATATACTATTCCAAACAATTCTTGGTATTCTTCCAATAAGCAACTGCCTTTTGCAATTATCTCTGAATCAGGTCAGGCATTTTTATTACTTTTAAGTTATATGGGAATAGATTTTGGAAACAAGGGAGAAAAATCATTTAGAGTATTAGAAGGATCAATGGAATTTTTTGATACTTCTACCCCCCTAGAAGGAGATGTTTTAAAACACGATATTAGAATCAGTAGTTTTACAAAAACAAGTGACATTTTAATGTTCTTTTTTAATTTTGATTGTTATGTAAATGGAAAATTTTGTAAAGTAAAAGAAGGATGTGGAGGATTTTTTTCACAAAATAATATCGATAATGCTCAAGGAATTGTTTTGAAATTTGATGAAAAGGAAGAAATTAAAAATGCAATCAAAAAGAGATTTATTCGTCCTTTAGAATGCGATAAAAAAACATTCTCATTTGAAGATATAAAATACTTATCTACTGGAGATTTTGAAAAGTGTTTTAATGACCTTAAATATTTTAAAAACAACTTAAACCCTTTACTAAAATTACCACCTTCAAAATTATTAATGATTGATAGAGTAACAAAAATTGAAAATGATGGTGGACCATGGGGACTTGGGTATGTTGAAGCAGAAAAAGACATACACAAAGATGATTGGTTTTTTAAGTGTCATTTTTCAGATGATAATGTAATGCCCGCATCTCTTCAAAATGAAGGGGCATTCCAGTTATTACAATTTTACATGTTATATTGTGGATTACAAAATTTAACCAAAGATGCTACTTTTGAATATATTTCAAATATTACTTATAAAATGCGTACCCGAAAACAAGTTATTGCTAAAAATTCAAAAATTATTTATCGCATGTATATTAAAGATATTTGCTTGCTTCCAAAACCTAAAATGGTGATGAATATAGAAATAATATACAATAATGATATTATATTATATGGAACTAATTGTGGTTTAGAACTTAAAGAAAAAGATGCAGACATTAATATTGTCCATAAAAATAACAATTGTCTATTCAATGAGATAAAAATATCAGAAGTAACATTAGGCAATCTTTCAAATTGTTTGGGAAAAAATTTTTCCATTCTAGACGGTCGTAAGTCATCTCGTATTCCTTGTAAGGATTTACAAATGCTCGATAGGGTTTTAAATATTACAGGCGAATTTATGAATTTCAATGATAAACCAACAATGATCTCAGAGTTTGATGTAAAAGCAAACACTTGGTATCTTAAAGATAACTCTTATCCTCAGATTCCTTATTCAATCTTTTTAGAAATTGCTTTACAAGCATCTGGAAATTTAGGAGTGAGTTTAGGTGCAAATTTAATACGTCCTGAAGTAGACACATTTACTAGAAACCTAGATGGAGATAGTACCTTTATAAACTTACCTGATGATTTCAGAGCTAAAACAATCAAAAGTCATATAACACTACTCTCTTCATCTACATTACATGGACAAGTTATTCAAAATTATAAATATGTTTTAAGTTCAAATGGCGAAGATTTTTTTATTGGGAATACCGTATTTGGAATTTTTCCTAAAGAGGCATTAATGTCCAATGCTGGATTAGATCAAGGAACATTTGTTAAACCATGGTATTTAACTAATAATTATCATGAAAAGTTAAAACATATAAATTTAGATGATTTTACAAAAAATCAAATGAATAATTTTAATTGCAACAATAAACCTCACTACAACTTGACCAAAGGCCAATTAAAATTACTTAATGAGCTTTGGTATATAAAAGATGAAGGTGGTAAATTTAACAAAGGTTACATTTATGCTAAAAAACAAATTAAACCCTATGATTGGTTTTTTAAATACCATTTTTATGGTGATCCAGTTATGCCAGGTTCCTTAGGTATTGAAGCAATGGTATCGGCCATGCAATCATTTGTTTTACTAAATGATCTAGGTAAAGACTTTAAATCTCCACATTTTACATGTCCTATAAATAATAAAACTTCGTGGAAATATCGTGGACAAATATTACCTGATGATAAAGAGATGAGTGTTGAAATTCATTTAAAAGAAATTCGTTATAATAATAATTCATTATTACTTATTGCTGATGGGAGTTTATGGAAAGATTCTTTAAGAATTTATCAAGTAACTGATTTAGGCATTTTGTTAAAAGATAATGGTTAAGAAATTGTTTATCATTTGAATGAATAATTTTAAAATGAGGTATTGTTTATATGAATTTGAATCTTTTGCAAATTAAAGAAAAACTTAAAGAACTAGATAAATCTTTTTATCTGATTAAAAACGATAATAATGAATTTGAACTAATCGAAGGAACATATTCACCCTCGAAATTTTTATGTTTTATTCCTTCTACTTCTGCTTCTACTCTGGGAGATAATGAATTTAAAAAATTTCATAATGTTGATTTTGCTTACATGGCCGGTTCTATGGCCCATACTATTTCTTCTAAGGAATTTGTAGTGGCCTTAAGTAAAAATAAAATTTTAGCTTCCTATGGTGCTGGAGGAGTATCTCTTTCTGAGATCAAAGAAGCAATCTCATACATTAAACATAATCTTTCCTTAGATGCTTCTTATGCATTTAATCTAATACACAACTACCATAGTTCAGAAACAGAAATGAAAACAGTTGAATTGTATTTACAAAATGAAATCCATACTATTGAAGCATCTGCATTTTTGGATATTACTCTACCTTTAGTTTACTATCGCATATCAGGTCTTGATTACATTAATAATAATATTATTATTAAAAACAAAATTATTGCTAAAATTTCCCGTCATGAAATTGCTCAAAAATTTATGTCTCCAGCACCTACAAAGATTGTTCAACAACTTTTACAACAAAATCTAATAAGTGAAAAAAAAGCACGTTTAGCTGAACAAATACCTTTGGTTGATGATATAACTGTTGAGGCCGATTCTGGAGGACATACCGATAACAGACCACTTGTTTGTATTTTACCCGCAATAATATCTTTAAGAGATGAATTACAAAATAAATTTAAATATAGAAATATGATTCGTATTGGTGCCGCTGGTGGAATTGGTACTTCAGAAGCGGCATTAGCTGCGTTTACGATGGGAGCTTCTTACATTGTGACAGGATCTATTAATCAACAAGCAATCGAGGCCAATACCTCAATTCACGTTAAAAAACTTTTAGCTGAGAGCAATTTTGCTGATTTAGCAATGGCGCCTTCTTCAGATATGTTTGAAATTGGGGCAAAAGTACAAGTATTAAAAAGAGGAAGCATGTATGCTTCAAGAGCGCAGAAATTATATGAGATTTATAAAAATTATGGATCTATTGAAGAAATACCTTCTGATGAAAAAGAAAAAATTGAACAACAAATATTCAAAACTGATTTGCAAAGTATTTGGAATTCTACTGAAGAATATTTTAAAAAAAATAATAATGATACTGAACAAAATTCAAAAATTTTTAATCGTGCTAATCAAGATAATAAATTTAAAATGGCGCTAATTTTTCGTTGGTATTTAGGTCAAAGTGCTAAGTGGGCCATCAATGGTATTCAAGGCAAAGAAATGGATTATCAAATCTGGTGTGGACCCTCCATAGGTGCATTTAATAATAAAATTAAAGGAACTTATTTAGAAAAATTTGAAAATAAAAGTGCTTATAATATTGCTAAATTTATTCTGGAAGAAACAGCATACTTACAAAGAGTTAATCTATTAGAATATTACACTAAATACAATTATTATAAATAAAAAGTTATTTAAGTCATTTAAGACTTAGTGTAACTACTCACTCCCTAATTGGTTTTCAAAGAACTATCGGTCGTCAGTCATCGGTCATCAACATTCAGCTTTTGTCTTCAGCTGATTGCAAAAGCTGAAAGTTGATGACTGAAGGCTGAAGACTGAAGACCACAAATATTATTTACATTAATTAAAAATTTCTGGCATTAAACTTGCTAATTTAAGTATATGCAGTTGTTAATTAATACTTATTTTTTAATTTTAAGGAAACATTATTATGAAAAAAGATTTGTTAAAAAAAGGATTGGAGATAGTGGCCATATCCTTTTTGGCATTACAAAGTGCCATGGCCTTGGCCGATGTAACTTTACCGACACCACTTGTTTTACGTAACCTTGCTGTTGTCAGATTACCACCTTTAGCAATCGATCATCGCGGATATATCTTACCACATCTTGGGCCAGCAGCACGTCAGTTGCATCAAAAATTTTATAATACTAAAGAGCTACAATTGGTTGGTGGAAGAACTGAAACCTTTAGGGAATATCAATCTAATCTGGCCACACACTATAATCCTGGTCAATTCCAACAACAAAGAATATCTATAACTAAAGAACTAGGTGATGCCATCAATACACCAGTTACTACTCCAACAACTATTGAACCAAATTTTGATCTCGCTCAAGATCGTATAATTTTAAAATTTAAAGAACTTGACCCACGAATTATTAAAGCTATTAAAAGTAAAAGTGGTTTAGTTGATATTTTTATTCCACAAGGCCTTTATGATGATTCTACTAAGATAGATGTACGAATCAGTACAGCAAATCGCAATCAAGTTATTGAAAATGGTGTAACAGTAAAGCAAATGGTAGATCGTTACATCTCCGATTTAGAGGCAAATGGTCACTGGGTACAACTTTACAAAATTAGCGGAGGTGATCACAAGAATATAAAATCCACTCTTGTAAATGATAGACGTTGGGGACTAGTAGGTAGTGTTATGATTGGTTCATTACCGACTGCTTGGTTTCACAACACCAACGATTTCCATGGTGCTACTACTGATTTTCCTACCGATTTATATTTTATGGATCTTGATGGTACTTGGACAGATAGTAATGGGGATGGCCTTTTTGAATCTCATTCAGGAGATGTAGCTCCTGAAATTTGGGCCGGTAGAATTGTTGGAAATCTCCCTGCAACAGGAAAAAGTGAAGCGCAAATAATTGCAGAGTATTTCAGTCGTAACCATTGGTTTCGTACTCAAAGTAATGAAAAATTTCCTCAACAACTATTTTCTTATACTACAGCAAGTGGAAAACTTCTTCCTCACTATAGATCATTTGCATTTCATGATGACGATTGGTCTAACCAGGCCGCAAGCCAATATTTACAGAATTTGGCCAATGAGCGTATTCTAGTTAATGGAAATAATAATACCAACGCTTCAGAATATCTTAACCGCATTAAAGCTATTCCTGGTGGTTTTTGGTATTTACATATTATGGCCCATTCTTCCCCAACTTCTCACTCTTTTAAAACTGGAGGCAGTTGGGATTCTGATGGAGTGTCACTAGCAGAACTTGAAGGTGTTGATCGTCGTGCACACTTCTACAATTTATTTAATTGTTCTGGTGCTAGATTTACCACAAATGATTTTTTTGGTGGAATTTATACTTTTGGTAACGATTACGGTCTTGGTGCTGTTGGCTCTACAAAAACTGGATCAATGTTAGGGTTTGATGTTTACTATGCAAACCTTGCAGGTTATTTGAAACCAGAACATGCATCACTTGCAACTGATTGGGACGTAGTTGTTGGCCAAAAAGCAACTTTTGGTACAGCTTTCTTAAAGTGGTTCCGTTATATTGCTAAAGGTGGTTTCACTCAAGATGAAAGAAATTGGCATTATGGAATGGTTCATCTAGGAGACCCAACTCTTTATGCTGATTGGACATTAAACAAAGGATCCAAATTTATATTTATTCCAATCCGCCCAATTCGTCCAATTACTCCTGTTATTCCAATAACTCCAATTCGTCCAATTATTGGAAGATAATTTCTGTATAATAAATCAATTTATTTTTAACTAGTGTTTTTTAACTAGTGCCAAAATTTCATGCCATACAGTTTTTTCAAATCATAATTTTAAATGCAATTTAAATGCGTGAATTTACTTTTTTAATACAAAAAATTAATTTTTTTTGTATTAAACTTTTTGAAAATCAACTTACAGTAAAACAGTACATGTGTTTAACATTAAAATAATGTTCAATATATATTTATTGCTTTTACAAACGATTTTTTAAAAAAAATTAAAATAATTTTAAAATTCAAGGAGTAATTATGTATCAAAAAAAAAAAAAATCAATTCAACTTTTATTATTAATCTGGACATCGTTATTGCTAATAATGGTAGGTTGTGCAAAGAAAAACCCACCACTCACTCAAGTAGTAATAAGTTCTGATTCAAAAAATCCTACAACTGCTGGTCCTTCTCCCTTTGATTTTGGTCAAGCGGGATCAAATGTAAATCATATCTTTAGTATTACTAATACAGGTTCAACTGCAATCGTAATTCCTCAAGTTTCAGCTGAAGCATTTAAATTAACTTCACCCTTTTCATTAACACCGGCCACAGGTACTGATTGTGTTTCAGGTGTAACTTTAGCACCTAATGCAACTTGCACTATTAAGATTGAATTCACGCCAGTAATATCCGGAGTAGCAACATCATCAATTAATGTTTCATACTCTTCTGGTGATAAAAATGGAACCGCTATTCAAAATTTAACAGGAACTGGAGTTTTAAATAGTCCTGTTCTGTTAATTAGTTCAGATCCAGCAAATCCAACAACAGTTGGACTTCCTCCATTTGATTTTGGCACTATTAAAGTTGCAGAAAATACAACTCACAATTTTATAATTATAAATAATGGTTCTGTAGCAGCTGTATTAGGTGATGTTACCTCCGCAGGTTTTCAATTAGCATCTCCTTTTTCTATTGTTGCAGCTACTGCTGGTGGAACAAATTGTTCTTCGGGCATGACATTAGCAGCAAACGCTACTTGTACATTTACAGTTAAATACTCTCCAGAAGATGCTACTCTTTCTACCGGAAAAATTGTTGTTTCTTATACTGCTAGTGGGAGCACAGATCCTGGAATGAGTGCTAGTTCAGCTGTTATAGGTAAAGCTATTCTTGATTGTAGTGTAGCAGCTCTAGCTCCAAGCTTTCAAAAAGGTATAGATGCGGCCAATTCTCAAATGGCCATTGATGCTGCTAAAGGGGCCATTGATGGGGCCGCCTTAACTTACAATGATGGTGTTCGTGATGGATATAATTCTAGCTATCAAAACGCTTACAATAACGGATACAATGGTCCTAATGGTTATCCCGCTGGATACAATGCTGGTTATATTGCTTCATCAACTGGTCATCAATATCAAGTAAATTGTCAGAGTGGATCTACTGCTGGTTTCAACGACGGACTTAGAGTTGGTAATATTGATGGACAAAAAGACGGTTATGATGATGGTTATAGTGATGGATATGCAATTGGAAATAATAATGGATTAAATGATGGTTATAATGATGGATATCCTGATGGTTATGATCGCGGGTCAAGTGGTGGATCCAGTTCTGGATATAGCGATGGTTATAATGCTTGTTACGATTCAGCATATGATAGCTCTTATGATATTGGTTATGATGATGGTTACAATTCTTATGTGTGCTACTCTGATTCTAGTGCAAGTGTAGTTGTTAAAAAAACTGCAAAAGCAAAAAGCATAGTTGATAGTGAGAATGCATGTTACAACCAAGGATACAATGCTACTTATTCTTCAAGTGCATATTGGAATGCTTATAACCAAGCAAAAGCAAACAATACAAGATATCAATCAGGTGTTACAGATGGTAGAGCTCAAGGTATTGTTGATGGTACAGCAAATGGAATTAGTGATGGTTATAATGCTGGTTATGCTGTTGGGCTTGTTGATGGTGCTAATGCCACTTACTCTGCTTGCTACAATCAAAGTTATCCTGTCGGTTATCGTGATGGTTATAATGGTGGATATAACGTAGGATACGCCAGTGGTGTTAACCATGGTAATGTAGATGGATATAATTCAGGATATGATAGTGGATATTACTCAGGAGAAAGCGACGGATATAGCGATGGTTTCAATTCCAATTACCAAGGTGCTTACGATAGTGGATGTAATGCTGGTTATAGTGAAGGAGACTATGAAGGATATTATGCTGGTTACGATGTAGGTTATAGCGATGCCGATTCATGGTGTTTTGATACCTATGGTGCCGAAGCAGCAGCAGCTTCAAAAACAAAGGCAATTAGTATTAAAGATGCCAATGCTCCAATATTAAAAATTCTTTATCCTAAACCAATTGTTAGAAGTAATAACACGGAAAACTTGTTAAAACTTGCTAAAGGTGAAATTAAAATTACACAAGGTAAACGATATAAGACACATGCTTCTGTAGCTAAGAAAACTTTTGGTACAGACCAAACTTGGTGGAATGTAAATGCGACCTCAGGTTTTGGTGCTGAAAGATTTGCTGGTTCAAGATTACCAAAGATTTTAAATAGCATTATTGGAAACTCAAACAATAATGAAGCAAGAAGTTTACTTTCTGGTTGGAGAAAATCACTTAGAAGTGCCAACATGGAAAAGAGAACTAAAGCTCTAAAATCAAAATAAAAGAAAACAAGCAAGCATTCGGGTGCCAGCAAGCATTCGGGTGCCAGGAGACTTTATTATAAATATAAAGGCAGCTACTACTGCAGTCATAATTATTGTAATAATTAATTTTATTGAATATCAATTAATTCCGATATACTTAAAGATAAATAAAGATAAATCAAAAACTGTTTTTATAATTTTTTTAGGAGAATGATTTTATGAATAAGATAAAGAACAGTGATGGAAATTTTGGACAATTTGGCGGATCCTATGTTCCTGATTTTTTGCAAACACCTCTCAAAGAATTGGAGAGCTATTTTTTAAAATATATTAATGATTTTGATTTTCAAAAAGAGTTAGAATACTATTTTAAAGAATATATAGGGAGAAAAAGCCCTCTTTACTATGCTAAAAATCTCACCTCCTCAATAGGAGGGGCAAAAATTTACTTAAAGAGGGAAGATTTAAATCATACTGGTGCTCATAAAATTAACAATGCCATTGGGCAAGCGTTGTTGGCCAAAAGAATGGGAAAAAAAAGAATAATTGCTGAAACCGGTGCTGGTCAACATGGTGTTGCCACTGCAACTGCGTGTGCTCTGTTTGGCTTGGAATGTATAATTTACATGGGAGCATTGGATACTAAGAGGCAAGAACTTAACGTATTTAGAATGGAACTTTTAGGGGCAAAAGTAATTGCAGTCACTAAAGGAACTGCTACTCTTAAAGATGCTGTAGATGAAGCATTAAATGATTATGCAAAAAATTATGCTAATACTTTTTATCTTTTAGGATCTGCAGTTGGGCCACACCCATACCCTATTATGGTTAGAGAATTTCAAAGTATCATTGGTAAAGAGGCACGCGAACAAATACTTGCAATCGAAGGTCGGCCACCTAATTATTTAGTAGCAGCAGTGGGCGGTGGAAGTAATGCTATTGGATTATTTCATCCTTTTTTCGATGATAACAACGTAAAAATAGTTGGGGTTGAACCAGGAGGAAAAAGTGACGAAAATGGTGATCATGCAGCTTCTATTTGCAAAGGAAAAGTGGGTATCATTCACGGTTTTAAGTGTTACACTCTTCAAGATGATAAAGGAGAACCTTTAGCGGTACATTCAATTGCAGCAGGACTAGCTTACCCAGGAGTAGGACCAGAGCACAGTTATTACAAAGAAATTGCTCGAGCTGAGTATGTAAGTGTAAGTGATGATGATGCCCTTAAAGCATTTTCAATACTTTCAAAAACTGAGGGAATTATTCCTGCATTAGAAAGTGCACATGCCGTTGCCTATGGGATGACACTCGCAAAGACTCTATCTAAAGATCAAATTATCATCATCAATCTCTCTGGCAGGGGCGATAAAGATGTCCAACAAGTAAAAGAGATGAGTGAGAGAACTAAATGATGAACATTTTTTAAAGGCCTTGTATTCAACATAATAATGATTTAAGAATATATAATAAGGATTTAAGGATATATTTCGTTATATAACGAAGGATAATAATATCGTAAAAAATCAATGATTATTCCCATAGGAATTCCCGAATTAGATTCTCCACAATTGAGGCAATTTGTAGCATTATTCTCATATCCACGGTGGCCCTTATGGTGAAGTGCAATCACCTTATGTGTTTTGGCACTAAAAACTGGGGCACCAGAAGATCCTTGTAAAGTATCAGCATTGTAAAAAATATTAAACCTGTCTTCTTCTAAAGCAAGGTATTTTGGTTCAACTATTATTCCTGGAGAAAACTTTTTAGTAGCAGCGCAATCGCTGTATTCTAAAGTATTACAATTTTGGTGAATGATATAAATTCTTTCTCCTGCTTGTGGTGCTTGTGTTGGTTTTTCTAAAAGAGCTATCGCATGAGAAGCTCCAGGTTCTCCTGAACAACGTAGCAACGTAATATCTAAAGGTTTATAGCTTAAAAGCAGTTCTTCACAAAGATATGGTTGAGTGTATAGATAATCATATCTTTGTGTCCCTTGCAAAAAATCAGGAAAGAATACGGTGTTTTTCGCTGTTTCAGCATCTGGAATACAATGGTAATTTGTCATTATAATATCTCTACTAATTAAAAAAGCATTGCACCTTCGTTTTTTACTGTAAATTTTTAGATACCCTACTGCTTGAGCATTTTTTTGGATCTTTTTACTATTGTATATATTAGATAAGTCGATCCAATTTTCATCGCCTATAATTAAATTTGGTTCATTTATATTATTGAAGAATTCTTGATTTCCATAAGAGTTTTTCGGATATAAGAGTAAATCTGTTATCAGCAGCACTGATAACATTATCATAGAATGCAAGTAACATAGATGGTGTTTTTTTGAAAATAATTTCATACTGAATCCTCCATGTATTTAAATAGTAAAATATATAACACAATTTAATTGGTAATCTAACAAAAGTCTATGACCACTTGAAAAACCCTAATTATCAACCTATGAAGAAGGGATAAAAAGTATAAAAGAAGAGTATAAAAGTAGTGGTATAAAAGGGTATAAAATAAAAGTGCCACGCCTCTTTTGGGACTCGTTGCAAATAATATTAGTAGTCCCAAAAGTGGCGTGGCACTTTTGCTTTCCCTTTTGCTTTCCTTTATTATTTTCTTAACTTAATGGCATGAGTGACGACCTCAAATTATTTCATTAATTTTCTATTCCTAATTTATTTTCTGAAGTGGCATAATACGAAATAGTTCCATTATCAACAATTGAACCATCTGAAAATTTGCAAAAACTATTCTCTCCGTACGTATCGCTGCCAATAACAACAGTACCTTTAAGCTTATTTACACAAATAACCGCCCCAGGATTAGGACCTCCTTGAAAAAGAGCGGCCGGAAGATTTTTCATGCTACTATTAGATAGCTGTTTGTATGCCTGACATTTCATTTTCGACAAATGAATTCCGCAATTCATACTAATAAGTATATGTTCTTTTGAAAAATTATTGAAAGCTACTACCTTTTGCTCTATCACGAATTTCTCTTGAATCGGAACATTTTTATTAAGTTTTTCTCTTTGGCTGAATACTTCTATTGAATAAGCAAACATCAAAATTACCAGCATAAAATATATAGTTTTAATGGCCAAGAATTAACCTCCTTGTTAGATTAAATTTTGGTATGAACTTTTATTCCACCATTTTTCATATCAACGAAATATCTCTATACCAGGTTCACTATTTAAAAATATCCTAGCAGGAATCCAAAAACTCCCATTATGAGGGAGGCATTCATATTCCTTACTAATGGGGTTACAGCTTGTTCCCCATGAGTTTCGTACTAAATACTCACACTGATCTTTTTGTGGATTGAACCTTGTTCCAATTATCATCACTGCATGTCCGGTAGATAGCTTACTTTTTTCTTCATCACTTATACCTTTATCTTCCTTCCAATCGGGGCCTTTGACTATAAAACCTGCCCGCAGTCCCACCCCAATAGGCATTCCTTTCCCTAAGGAATCTAATATTTGTGTGTGAGTTGTTTCCATATCAACTGATTCACCTTCTTTAGTAGCTATACACTCAAGAGGCCTATTAGGTTGCAAAGTTGCATTTTTTACCCGGCATATTCCTTCCAGCATGCGGGTCAATAAACTTACTTTATTTTTATATTCGATGTGGGTGGTTTTAAATCTATTTCCAAATTCTCCACTTGCAGAAAGCAAACTTTTTGCATCTCTCATTAGCAAATCTTTTAGTTCTTTTTCTTCCTTCTCTCTATTACCGTTAATCCCTAGAGCATCCTTGAGTTTTAATGTGACCTCAAGAACTGTATCCACTAACCTAACAATATCTACACTTAAAAGCTCAGTTACCTTGCAACTTTCAGCATATTCTTCCAAGGCCTCATATCGGGCCATTTCCGTTTCTCTCCCTCGTAATGCCGACATGTTAAGAATATCACCTCTACATATATGTCGCCCTCTTGATTTATTTATGGCATCGCAAGCGGTCCCTGATTCTATTGCCCTATCGCCTGCGATGGGTGTATACGTTTTATCTTTTATCCTTTCGTATTTAAATCCTAATCCCATTAGGATAGGTGAAACGTACTCACCTTCCCTTAACTGGCCTTCGTTATGAAGGCGACAATCTACTATCTGCGCGGCCACATGGGCGTAGCATACACCTAGATTACCTTGATCATGAACTTTCATTTTATCGATGCACGAAGGTTGTGTTGTTGCGACAGGCACTGGTGTAATTGTAACAGGTATGCTAGTAGGATATATGTTTGGACATTGACCACCAAGAGCTTTTAATTCATTCTCACGTTTGCTGCCCTTTTCCTCTTTTATATTATCCAACCTATCACCTAGATAGCCATTCAGACGTTCCATTCCATCTTCATAGATTTTTTTTTGAGTTGTTGTCTTCAAGTGTTCATTAAGCAGCTTATTGGCCCTTTCTATCATGGCACTATCCATATTCTCTATCATATCATCAACCTGACTGCGGATGATGTTAAGTTGTCTCCCTTTCTTCTCTTCCTTATTTTCATCATCAACACGGGCGCTCTTATAGAGGTATTGTAAAATTTGTGAAAGTTGTTTTAGCTTATCCATTTCTGCTTGTTGCCCTTCAGGTAGGGAAACGGTCATTCCAAAGCGTTCTTTGAATTCTTGGTCCTGCAAACATTCTTGATAAATTTTTGAATCCGTACTCATTAATTCAAGCATTTTACTGTTTCTTTCAATTACACTCTTTTTTTCAACAGCTATTTTATTTTTCTCCAGATAACTCTTAATTTTATCTTCAACAGTTACGGCATAAATACTTCGAATGCAAATAAGCATAAATATAATTATGACCGCAGGAGTGGCCATCGATCTCCTATAAGAAGTAATTTTATTTTTCACAGGAATCTCCACAATCTTTAAAAATTTTCAAATGATTACTTTTTATTAGATAACAAATTTTTCAGAAAGGCAAATTCCATCAAATATTTCCCATCTTAGACAAAAAAAAGTGCCACGCCTCTCATATATATCATCTATATGAGAGGCGTGGCACTTTTGCCTTTTGCTGCTCTTTTGTTGCTCTTATTTTGCTCTTATTTTGCTCTTATTTTTAGATGGAGATCCAGTTAATTTTTTCTTAAGATATTGTCTATATTTTTTAGCTCCGTCATTATCTCTAAAAACTCATTAGTGGGGATGGATGCTTTTTTATCAAA
>JADGAM010000085.1 GCA_015232015.1 Oligoflexia bacterium
AGTTTGCATTGATACTAAAGAGAATCTCAAATTAAGAATTGAAGCAGAGTTTGAAGCATGCAAAGGAAAGAAACATTTAGCTACAAGGGCGAAGGAATTAAATTACGATGCCATCCATGATACCGTTCATGAAATGTGTAAAGATGAAGCAAGACATGGATCGATATTTGAAGGGCTATTAAAGAGATATTTTTAATATTGTACCTATATCACTTCACTTTTTTCAGTGATATTACCTCTGTAGTTTGTTTGAAATCTTTGATATTAGTTAACTTGTTAAAAAAGAGGAGCTAGTTATGGCCAATACTAGAAGACACGTGTGCAATGCCTGTGGTTATGTCTATGATTTTTTAGAAGGTGATCCAGAAAATGGTGTTAATCCAAAAACTACCTGGGAACAAGTTCCTGAAAGTTGGGTATGCCCCCTTTGTGGAGTTGGCAAAGATGAATTCTCAGAGGAGAAATAGAAATAGGGAAAAGTTCAAACAGGCAAGTAAGTAAGGATGCGTGATAAAAAATGAAGGTCGCACTGTTACCACCAAAAGAAAAAGATCGATTAGTTGTTTTAGATAATTATCAAATACTCGACACTCTTCCTGAACAAAATTTTGATGATCTTACTTTGCTGGCCTCCTATATTTGTAAGACTCCGATTGCCTTAATCACACTAGTCGATCAGATACGACAATGGTTTAAATCAAAAGTTGGTCTTGATATTGTTGAAACATCGAGGGAGATAGCTTTTTGCTCACACGCAATACTACAAGATGATATTTTCATAGTAGCGGATGCCTTGAAAGATGAACGCTTCCATGACAATCCGCTAGTAATCGAAGCACCACATATTAGATTCTATGCTGGTGCTCCACTAAAAACGTTATCTGGGCACAACCTTGGAACCATTTGTGTTATTGATCGTGAACCAAGAGAACTTGATTCAAATCAAATAGTAATGTTGCAGGCAATAGCAAGGCAAGTGGTAAATAATCTTGAACTCCGACTTCAGATGAAGAGTCAAATACAAGCGAGAAAGCAACTTGAAATTAGTGAAGAAAAATTGAAAGATACTAATCGTCAACTCGAACTAGCAATAGAAAAGGCCGAAGAGATGACCCAAAAAACAGAAAGGGCCAGTCAAGCAAAAAGCGATTTTTTGAGCAATATGGGGCATGAGATCCGCACCCCCATGAACGGAGTGATTGGGTGTGCGCAATTACTATCAACCACCAATCTCGATAGCGAACAACAAGACTATGTTGAAACAATACAGACAAGTGGTAATCTGTTACTCAGCTTAATTGGTGATATCTTGGATTATTCAAAAATCGAGGCCGGTAAAGTAGATCTTGAGAGAGTTGATTTTGACTTGATTCAATTGCTGGAGGATATATTATTTCAACACGCACTATCTGCTAACAAAAAAAACATAGAGTTAATTTATATTGCCGATTTAGAACCTTCGCTATCTTTTTTGCAAGGGGACCCTTATCGTTTGAAACAGATATTGAACAATCTCATCAACAACGCTATCAAATTCACTGATAGTGGAGAAATCTTGGTGAAGATAAATTGCTTGTCCGAGACCACCAAGGGTGTGATATTGCGATTTTCAATTCAGGATACAGGAATTGGAATTCCCGTAGAACATTTAGATAGTTTATTTAAAAAATTTTCACAAGTAGACGCCAGCACCACTCGTAAATATGGTGGTACTGGGCTTGGCCTGTCAATTTGCAAACAATTGGCAGAAATGATGGGTGGAGAGGTAGGGGTAAAAAGCATAGAAGGAAAAGGTTCTGAATTTTGGTTTACAGTGCGAATGCTTAAGCAAAAATCGTATTCTCCCAATTCTCAACAACCGATTTTGAAGGATAAGGAACTAGAGGGCAAACATGTTCTCATCGTCGATGACTCTGCTAATAATCGTAGCATGCTAATCAAACAGTTTAATACCTGGGGTGTGCGTGCAGATGAGGCCGCAGATGGAATAACCGCACTACAAAAGATCCACCAATCTTATCAAACAAGAGATCCATTTCACATCATTTATATAGATATGCAGATGCCGGGAATGGATGGACTTACCTTGGGACGAAAAATAAAGAAAGATAGTGGCCAAGATTTCAGCGATATTTGCCTAATACTAATGACACCAATATCAACGACGAACACAGAAGAAGACAAAGAGAGTGATTGGAAGCAACAGAAGAAGGACTTTGCCGCCTATTTATTTAAACCGATTAGGCACTCGAAACTTTTGGAAAGCTTATACTGTGCTAAAAAAACTAAATTGGGTAAAAGCATTGCAGACACAAATGATGTCCACTCAAACACAAAACAATCAACAAAGGAAACATTTCCCCCTCCTGTCTCAGGACCTATTGCAGCTTCTGCACGTATCTTATTGGTGGAAGATGACAAAACTAACCAACAAGTTGCTGTGAAGATTCTTGAGAAATGGAATTTGCGGGTTGATGTGGTTAGCGATGGGGCCCTCGCACTGAAGTCGCTGTCAACTATTCCCTATGATCTGGTGCTTATGGATGTGCTAATGCCAAAAATGAATGGATATGAGGCCACACAACACATTCGCAATTCAAAATTCCAAACAATAAATCATCAAGTTCCAATTATTGCGATGACCGCCAATGCAATTAAAGGTGATCGACAAAAGTGCCTCGATGCTGGAATGAACGATTATATCAGTAAGCCTATCAGTGTCCATCACTTAAAAGAAATCCTTGAGAAGTGGTTGCCAGTCAATTCAGTATCTGACTCTAGTGACTCTGATTCGGCCAACAATGTAAGCAGTAACGTTTTAGAATCGTTACCGGATGTCATGTTTAATGTTAACACCATGATATTTAATCCTCTCAGTATGCTGGAAAGAATTCAAGGTGATTATGAAATTGCCAATCAAATTATTGATATATTCATTAAAGATGCTCCTGTAAGATTTAAAGAGTTAGAAAATTATGTTCTTTCTGACGATATCCGAAATGCTGAAGTTGTTGCTCACGCAATCAAGGGAGCAGCGGCCAGTGTGTCGGGAGAAGAAGTGCGTGTTTTAGGGAGTGAGCTGGAAGAGATCGCCAGCAGAGGCGATCTCAACTTGCTCAAAAAAAAGATAAATGGACTACAAGTTGCAATAAATAAACTTCAACATGAAATTGAAAAGTGGAGAAAAATAAAGGCATGGTCGAAGAAATAGATCGCAATAAACAAATAAATTCAAATCCTACATCAAATTCCAAAATCCTGGTGGTCGATGATAATGAGGTAGATAGAGAGTTATCAATAAGGATGCTTAAAAAAAATGGATTTGAAGTAATCCCGCTAGATATGCCAACCAAGTGTATCGATACCGTTATTGCGGAAAAACCTGATTTAATACTCCTCGACATCATGATGCCAGGGCTGGATGGTAATCAAGTGCTGCAACTAATACGAGAAAAATTCACTGAAATTGAATTACCAATAATTATGGTGACCTCTAAATTGGATGCCTCTGATGTTGTAGAATCGCTAAAAAAGGGGGCCAACGATTATATCACCAAGCCAGTTCAATTTGAAGTGGCCCTTAGAAGAATCCACACTCATTTAACGATTGCGGCCCAATCTAAAGCGATGGCCAAGGCAAAAGAATTGGAGGCCATTCATGCAATGATCGTTACTTACAATCATGAGATAAATAATCCACTTGCTATTGCACTCACATATATAGAGGCCATTAAAGATAAATCAGGTGAAAAGTCTGATCTTAAAACAGAAGTTCATGGCCTAGAATCTGCTTTCTGGCGTATTTCGGAGATGATGAAGAAAACAAGATTAGTTATCGAAAAGGGGAGTGTTGTTGAATATGAAAAATATGACGAAAGCTTAAAAATGTTTAATTTTGGGAAGGTGTAAAGCAGCTAAAGTTGAATGGGACTTCCCTGGTGATGAGACCGAGATGGAATTATTTATCCAGAACACAATATACAAAATACATCTTGAATCAATGGACAAACAGCATATGGAGCATTTAGGAATAATTAATAATCTTTATAACCAAAAAGATGTTTTTAGTGAGGATTGTTGTTATAAATTAATCTCTTCGCTGTTTTGCTATACCAATAAATATTTTAGAGTAGAAGAAGAATCAATGATGGAACATCGTTACCCGCGTTTTTGGGAACATAGAGATGAACATCTTCAAATTATCAACGAGATAACTAAATATAATAACTTATTGAATGAGAAAAATGATTTTCGTCTCGTTGCTAAAAACATAGGTATATTTCTTTGTAGATGGTTTTGTAGTCATAATTTAATTTCCGATTATTCTTATGCTCATTATATTAACTCGATTACGTATACCACTAATTACAACATCGTATGATTACTGTTTTGGAAGGCATTTGTGATACTGAGAGTATTCTCTGTTCGAACTTTAGTGGCCACTAAGGAGGAAAGCGCTAATAAGCAATTCATCACTAGCATTACGCATGAACATAAATCCAGTTTCCTTTCAACCGATTTTATTCTGTAGTATCTCTGGCCCTAACCAGAGTTAGCTCTCGTAATCACTGTAGAATTCGATAGAATCTACATATTCTTGCATTTTTTTTAGATAGTGGCCTACTGCTACCATGTCTTTTTTTTTGGCATTTTTTTCAATCTCAATGGCCAGTTTACCTAATTCCGATAAACCATAACTTTCAGCATTTCCTTTAATTTTGTGAACAATTTTCTCTATGGCCACGGAGTCAGCGGAGTCAATGGCATATTGTATACTTACAAAATCATTTTTTCTGTTATTTAAATATTGTGGTAGTAAGTCTCTGATGTCTTGATCAACTACAATTTTGATTTTTCTTTTGAACATTACTATACACCTATATACCTTTTTTGTTCATAATCCAACTGCGCACATTATTCATTAGCTCCTGGTTTCCAAGATCAAATTCTAAATAAGCACCAAATTCATTCGATTCGGAGATTGCCCAATTGTAACAAACTGTTAATAATGCTTTCGTTGTTGTTGTATTTTTTTTAGTGATCTCTTCAAGCATAGGAGAATTGATTTTAACTACTGCACCTTTTTGTATTAAATATTTACTTCTTATTATTAAACCACATTCATCAATTGCTTCAATTAGGATATTAACTAACAGCTCTATGTCGGAAAATTGTCCAGGGACTACATATAAACAGCTTTTTGATTCAATTGTAGATGTTAATGATTGCTTGTTTGATAGTAGTAGATGTTGGCATTTCTCTAGAAATTTTATTCTGGAGGGCGGTTTTACAATGTAATCATTTGCTCCTAATTCTATAGCATGGGCGATGCTTCTTCCATCTGATAGTGCTGAAAGGCAGAGAATAGGAATATCTTGATTGTAGGTATCTCGAATCTGTTTGATCAGCTTAAACCCTGTATAAGCATCTTCAATATTAATGTCTACAATACACAAACTAGGTATATTGATCTCAAACTCTTTTATAAAATCTACGCTATTGTGAGTGAAGCGTGAAGAATAATTATCGGCATCCAGCCATATTTGCAGAATAGATGTAATCTCATTATCATCATCGATGCCTAGAATAAATTTTTTTAGTTTGTTAGTTTCTTCCATCGTATAATTTTTTTCATGATTTGTGCTTGTTCTGTTTCGCTGATACCTACAACGCCTGCTTTGCATAGGTATTGTCCATTCGAAGACCTGATTTTAGCAGTTTTTACCCCCCTTACTACCTTTCTGTTGTTTCTGCAAACGAAGTGATCCCAAATAACTCCATTAACTTCAAATACGCTATCTTTTTCAAAACGAACTGAAGATCCAATTAAAATTTCCGAATCGTTTATCCCCAGTGCTGAGGCAACTATAGTTGCTTCTGCTGGTTGTGCTTTATCCAAGAGTACCAAGTTTTTAGCACCATGACTTTCCATCAATGTCTTTCTGATTTTTTGTAAAAGAATATTAGTACGAAATGGCTTAATAATGTAGTTAACTGCCCCCAATGCCATTGCGTTTCTTACTGATTCGATTTCGCTTATAGCACTAACAATAATTACAGGAATTGATTGCAAAACAGGGAAGTTAGCTAAATTTTTGAGAAAAAAAAGACCATTTTCATTGGGAAAGCTTAGATCTAGTAAAATCAAGTTTGGAGGTGATTTTTTTAGTAATTCCAATCCTTCCGATAAAGAAGATGCTGAAAGGACAAACATCCCCACGTTCTCTAAAAGCTTATAAACTAATGAGACAATGTCTGGGTCATCATCAATTATTAAAACAGACTTACCTTTAACACTCATATAATTATCACTTTAACATTTTTCGAAAATCACGACAACGGAAAAATATACTCAGAATTATCTTTGATTATTTTTTTACTAGCTCGTTAGCTCGACATCTCATTCCTTGTTCGAAAAATATTAAACCACTTTAAATTTTGTTAAACTCACTCTCTATTTCAAATCTATATCATCTATCATTAAAATAATCTTAAGTGTCTTAAAAAAATTTAAGTTTAAGTTTAATTAAATTTGGTGCTAAACTTAAACATTATTTTAAAATCTAGATTAAAGATGGGGGGATATGAATGAATCTGATAAAGATTGTTCCAATGGAGATCAACTCACTATCCACTATATTAATCAAAAAAAATTCAGAATGCCATAAGAGAAATATCGTGTTTTATTGGACAACTACTATCGTATGACAAGAGAAATTAAATTTTAATAATTAATATTATTAAAATATTTAGAAGGAGGCAATTTAGAATGAGCGTGCTTTTAAAACTTTATATTAATGGCTCCACCCCAAATTCGGTAAAAGCTCTTGAAAATTTAACCAACATTTGTGAAACCGAATTTAAAGGCAAGTATGATTTGCTTGTTATTGATATCTTGAAAAACCCAGAACTTGCAGAGAAAGATAAAATTATTGCCATTCCTACTTTGGTAAAACAGCTTCCTCCACCACTTAGAAAAATTATTGGTGATCTTTCAGATCGACAAAAAGTCTTGTGCGGACTTGATTTACGAGAATCTGTTTAACAAGGAGAATAAGCAATGGAAAAACTAGATAACCCAGGAAAAGATATTGGGAAAAATTTTACTCAGATTCCAAAGATTGCAACAGGGATTCTAGGTCTTGATGATGTGGCCGAAGGTGGGTTTCCACAAGGAAGAGCTACTCTGATTGCAGGTACTTCCGGTAGTGCTAAAACAATAATTGGAGTACAATTTATTAATACAGGAATTAATCAATATAATCAAAATGGTGTTTTTGTAACCTTTGAAGAATCCCCTCAAGATATCGTAAGAAATGTAAAATCCTTTGGTTGGGATCTTGATCTATATGAGAAAGAAAACAAATTGGCCTTCGTTGATGTTTCTCCAGAAGCTGAAGCGAGACCCATTGAGTCCGGCGAATATGATTTCTCCGCATTGTTGGCCCGTATTGAATCTGCTATCAAAAAAGTAAATGCCAAACGAGTGGTCATCGATTCAATCGGATCTATTTTTTCTCAATTTGTTGATGCAACGTTGGTACGAAGAGAGCTTTTTGCAATTTCTACAAGTCTAAAGGAAATGGAGGTTACTGCAATAATTACTAGTGAAAGATCTAATGAATATGGAGAAGTGGCCCGTTTTAATGTGGAAGAATTTGTTGCAGATAATGTTGTGATTTTAAGAAATTCTTTAGAAGAAGAAAAACGACGAAGGACCATAGAGGTATTAAAATTTAGAGGATCATCTCATCAAAAGGGTGAATATCCATTTACTATTTCCTCAAACGGCGTTGAAGTACTTCCACTCTCTTCAATGCAACTAACTCAAAAATCCACTACTACAAGAATTAGTACTGGGAATAAAGAATTAGATATGATGTGCGGTGGTGGCTTTTTTAGAGATTCAACAATTTTAGTAAGTGGTGCCACTGGAACTGGTAAGACATTAATGGTCACTAGGTTTTTAGATGATGGAAGTCGTTCAGGGGAAAAGACCCTGGTGTTTGCCTTTGAGGAGTCCAGAGAACAACTTCTTAGAAATGCTCAAGGTTGGGGAATGGATTTTACTGAATGGGAAAAGAAAGGACTCTTGAAAATAATTTGTGTCTACCCAGAATCACTAGGATTAGAGGATCATCTACTCAAAATGAAAAAAGAGATCGAACATTTTGCTCCTAGTAGAATTGCAGTGGATAGTTTATCGGCGTTGGAAAGGGTTTCATCAGTAAAATCCTTTCGAGAGTTCGTAATTGTATTAACTTCTTTTATCAAGGAAAAGCAATCGGCGGGACTTTTTACTGCTGTAACTAATTCATTAATGGGGGGTACTTCGGTTACAGAGACACACATTTCAACTACTACAGATTCAATAATACTACTTCGATATGTAGAACTAATGGGGGAAATGAGAAGAGGACTTGCTGTCCTTAAGATGAGAGGATCTATGCACGATAAGTTGATTCGTGAATATAATATTGATGGCAGAGGGATGCATATTGGTAATCCTTTTTGCAATGTTGGAGGAATATTAGCAGGAAGTCCTGTGCAATTTACTAGAAGTGATATGTTTTCAGGTAATTCTAAATAAAAACAAAGTATTTTGGATGCCGATCATGAAGTGGAAAAAAATAAAAAAACATGAACGTAAACATAGGCATAAACATAAACACATCCTAAATGATTTGTTTGAAGAACAGAAACAGATTTTTGACTTGTTTAATACAATCAATTCTGGTCAAGTTGACCAACTCCTAAATACCCTGACACCTTCGGGTTCAATTAGACTGATAGATTCCAAATTAATAGAAGAAAACGAGAGATATCAAAAAGAGTTGGTAATCGAGCGACAAAAAGCACTGAACGCTTCTATATTTAAAACAAAATTTCTTTCATCAATGGGCCATGAAATTCGAACACCACTTAATGCAATTTTGGGAGCAACAGAAGTTCTTACGGAAATGATTACTGAGGAAGAACAACTCAGGTTCTTAAGTATTTTAAAAAAAGCAGGTATTACGTTATTAAATCGAGTAAATGATATCTTAGATTTTTCCAAAATAGAATCTGGTGAATTAGTAATTGAAAACATACCCTTTGATTTAGAAATTCACATTGATGATATCGTTGAAATGCTTGCAAACAAGGCAGCAAATAAAGGTCTTGATTATAGTTATAGTATTGAACCCTCGCTTCCTGCAAGTGTTATTGGAGATCCTTTAAAAATTGAACAAATTCTAATAAATCTGATCGGAAATGCTATTAAATTTACAGAAAAAGGAGAGGTAGTATTAAAAATTGAATGGGCCCAAAAAAATGATAATTGTGATCCTACTTTGGATTCAATTTTATTTTCAGTCAGAGATACAGGTATAGGAATTCCTGAGCAATTCATGAAAACTATTTTCAATGATTTCACACAGGTCGATTCTACTGTGACCAGAAAATATGGAGGGGCAGGACTTGGGTTAGCAATAGTTAAAAGATTGATAACGAAAATGCAGGGTAAGATTTGGGTGGAAAGCAAAATAGATAATGGAAGTCAGTTTTTCTTTGAAATTCCTTTTGCAAAGGTTCTTCATACAAAAAAAATCAGCGATGAAAACATCATATTAAAGGATAAAACAGTAGTTTTAATTGGCGACAATCGATCAGAATTAGAAATGTTAAAAAAAATTATTATCTCCTGTCAAGGCAATATCGTAGATTTCATCTCAATTAGCATGGCCATAAAATGTCTAAAGGAAGAATCTAATTTCGATTTGGCCATAATCGATTGTCGAAGTCATGATCTTAATGGATTTGAGTTAATTCGAAGTTTACAAGAAACTGATTTAACAAAAAAGATCATAGTGATGCTTCCTTTTAACCATAAAGCAAGTGATCTTTCATATATACAAAATTTAGGTATAAAAACATATATTATTAAACCTATAAAACGCAGACATTTATTACAGGCCATTTCTAGTCTTTTACCGGGAGTTCAATTTATTGATAACCGCTCAAAAAAGACTTTACTAGTTGTTGATGATGAACGTGGAATAAGAAATATATTTTTAGACAAGAAAATTTTATCGGATGTTACTGTTGTTTTTGCTTCAACCGTAAGAGAGGCACTAACTGTTTTGCAAGCTAACAAAGTGGATGCCATTCTTTCGGATTTTAAAATGCCAGGGATGACAGGACTAGATCTTTTAACTGAAATGAAATTATTAAAATATAAAATTCCTTTTGTTCTGATGTCTGGATTTATTGAAGAAGAAAACATTGACAAAAAAATATATCCAGAAATTACAAAATTTATAACCAAACCTTTTAAGATTAAAGAAGTATCTGAATTAATTGAGCAATCTTTATTAGGTAACAAAAAAAAATATTTTGAAGATATTCAGGATAATAAAAATAATCAGAAAGAATATGCTCCCCTTAATATTTTAATTGCAGAAGATTGCGAAGATAATCGAGTTTTAATGGAGGCCTTTTTAAAAAGATATCCCTTCAATCTTACCTTTGTTGAAAATGGCCTTGATGCCATTTCAGCATTTAGAAATAAAAAATTTGATTTAATCCTTATGGACATACAGATGCCTGTTATGGATGGTTTAACTGCTGTTCGCAAGATTAGAGAAATTGAGCAAAAAGAAAAACGAAGATCAACCCCCATAGTAGCGCAAACGGCCAACAGTTATAATGAAGAAATTGAAAATATTCTTGCCTCTGGCTGTCATGGACATCTAAGCAAACCGATCCAAAAGTTAGAACTTTTAAAGATAATCAAAACATATCAGACATATAGTGGATAATTATGTTTTTGCGGGAACAGCAATTAATGCCGTCATCTGTCGCTGTCCCTTAATCTTGTCCCTTAATGTCCCTTATCATTTCTACTATTTTTTCTGATAGTGTGTAATCAGTTCCCTTCTTTTCACCACGCTTTTCTAGTATCCCCAAGCTAACCATTGCCACTAAATCTCTGGTTGCAGTTCTCTTGATGCTTTTGCATAGTTTTTGACAGGTTTCATTATCTATTTTTTCATTTAGCAGAAGATACTTAAATATTTCTAACTGTCGTTGATTCAATTTATATGAGGAAATCGTTTTGGACGCTTTTTCAACATTAATGATTTGGGTTCCCGCCTTTTGAATTTCTGACATTTGAGATTTTAATCCTTCCACAAAATATTCCAACCATCCCGTCATTTCCATATTGTTATCGCGTACGGATTGAATGGCCTGATAATATTTTGGTCTATCCCGATCATAGTATTCCGAGATAGAAAATAGCTTTTTAAAATGGGTACAATTGAGCAAACAAACCATAACCGGCAATTGTTAATCTATTAACTACGTTTTTAAGATTTAACTCTATTTTTTTCTTTTAAAATCTGCTTCACTAACTAATATTTTATTCAGCAAAGTATCGATGTCAATCGTTTCATCTGTTGATAAAAATTCATATTTCCCTTGAAAGTTTATATGTATCCACGCTACTGGTGACAGATGTTTAATAAACTCACTTTTCTTCGTTTCACCTCGCTGATTACTTTGCTCCATCCATTTATTCAACATGACCGCATTGTAATAAAGTACACAATTTGCTAATAATCTTGCACATTCATTCCAGACTATAATTTCATTTTCATTAGTACCTCTAAAATGTCCTCCATTGACTCTTCCTATATGACTATGACGACGAAGCCGATGATATGCTTCTCCTCTGCCAAGAGCACCTTGAATTGATTGTCTAAATGGCAAATTACCAATGTAATTAAGCAAATGATAGCTCATTAAAACAGAGTTCATTTCCCATAATGCCCGCTTGGTTTTGCTAGCAAATTGTTGTGAACTCGATTTAGCAACGATAGTACTTTGTTTAGTTTCACCCATCAAGAGTGATGCTAGAATATGTTTAATATTTTCTTCTTCTGATAAGATCAACTTTTCATTTATTTGTTTATCAGGTCTAATTATATAATCTTTGAATTTTTTTGGATCAGAAAATGAAACAATATTCTCCGTCTTATCTCTCAACGATCTGTAGCGAGGAGCATACAGTCTTCCAATCAGATAAAGCAATAAAAAATTAAGCTTGTTATTTCCCTCAGTGTCTGTTGAAATTTGAAGCAGTTATTTTACTTTCAACTCCTAAATAATCCATTAATATCTTTGCTATTTTAGAAAATTGCTTACAATCACCTTTTTCATTATTTAAAATTTTTTCACAATTACCAAAAAAACAAGAAGTACTTTCATGATTATATTTTATTACTTTTGATGAAATACATTTTGCCAAACATCCCTTTTGACAAGCAGTAATTGTTTTAGGAAGACTTGGTATTATCTTATCAATACCATCTAATATCTGTGCTACTTTACTTCCTTTCTTTGACCTACACTCTTTTACATCATAATCACTATCTGTAAAATAATCTATTCCTCTTACAAATGCGCCTGTTAGCCACCATTCATATATGCCTCCACCATCATAAATCGAATTATTAGTTACTCCTGTATTACAAGTTACCTTTGACCAATCTGTTTCTCCACAATATTCAAGTACCTCTTGAATATTGTCTGAATAACTTACTTTTGAATTTGAATCTGAACTTGTCTTTTTCTCTTGCTTTTGTTCTTCTTCTTTTGCATTCATGACATTTGTAAAAAAAATATAAATTAAAAAGAAAAATATTACCAAAATTTTTATGGAAAAATTTGAACACATCAATAAATATATTTTATTCATTCTATCTCTCCTTTTAATAATATTCTTTTTAATATTTTTTCAATAATACTATCGTAACAAAGTTAGATTTAATGAATTAAAAAATTTTGAATTATTGCAAATCGCAAAGTTCTGAGAAGATTTCCTATATAGGCAGTAAAAAAAGGTCCGATAATTTCTATTATATATAAAATGTTTAAATTTCCACTCTGATTATCATCGACTTGTCAGATTGAATACAAGACCACTATTTCAAAAAGCCTGTTAATTTTTCCTAAAATCAAATTAGCGATCGTAACTGTTTTTTTCTTTCTAGCAGTCCTAAGGAAAGATCCAGCAAGGATGCCAACAATCAATCCTACAAAAAGGCTACCTCCAATTGAATAGAGAATAACCTCTACAATCCATTTTTGTAAAATATGATCAGTATAATATTGTTGATATTGCTGAAAAAAAACCATCAATAAAGGAATTGAAGGTAATAAACTAGCTTTTATAAAATCAGAGACCTACCAATAGAATTGCACTTGCTATCAGTAATAACATTAAATAGTATTTCTCCATTCTCATCGCCTAGAATAATTAATGAAATAATTTATTCATTTACTATACGTACTTGTAATAAGCGTTCAGTATTATAAAAATCTGCTGTTGAAGAAGGACTGGCGGTAATAAATAGATCAAACTCTTTATATGGAACTAATGTTTCTAATTCTCCATGTAGATCGTCATCAACTTTAAGGGCCCCAATATTT
Source organism: Oligoflexia bacterium (assembly GCA_015232015.1). GTDB lineage: Bacteria > Bdellovibrionota > Bacteriovoracia > Bacteriovoracales > Bacteriovoracaceae > JADFZW01. Next base: position 13,477 of record JADGAM010000085.1, read on the forward strand.
TGAGCGGTTGTATTTGGGGTAATAGGTTGTGCCCAGACAACATATGTAGTGGCACCTGTTTTTACTCTCGATGGGGGTGCTAAATTAAATACTTCAATTTTAACTTTCGTATTATTGTTTTCAGTTGTCTTATACTCTACTTTGCCTGTGGCCGCAGGTATTTTTTCGGATCTTTCTAGCGATTTAGTTTTCGTACCAGCACACCCGACCAAGATAATTGCCATAGAAAGAACTAACATTAAGAAAAAATTCTTCGGTTTAATGAAATAAAATTTTACATCCATTCTGACCTCCTTATTTATTTTTATTTAGTTATTATAGAAGCAATCATACCTACAAATACCAGGCCTATAACAGTGATTATGATACGATTCATAGTAGTAGTAACATTAACTGCTTCTGTTTTTGATTTATTATCGAAGTCACCATGAACACCAAAATCGGCATTAACTGGTTCCCATAAGTTATAGGGTCGGTCCTTAGTATCTACTTCGTTAGTTTGTTGAGATTTGTAACCCATTTTTCCCAAGTACCAATCACCTAAACCTGGAAAAAAATTATTCGCCCATATGATTAATGTGGCTTTTCCTCCTACAAAGACTTCTCTTTCCCTATGATAGGCAGCATACACAATGGCATTTGCGGCCACTTCAGGTTGGTATATCGGAGGAACAGACATTGGTTTATTGGGCATATTGCTTTTACACCAACTAAATTGAGGAGTATTTAAGGCCGGCATTTGAACCATAGAAATATGAATGTTAATTTTATTATGGATAAGCTCACTCCTAAGCGATTCGGTAAATCCTTCGATTGCATGTTTGGCACCACAGTATGATGATTGCAAAGGAATTCCTCTGTAGGCCAGAGCGGATCCAACTTGAACTATACTTCCTCTGTTTCGAATGCACATCCTTTTCAAAGCGGCCCTAGTGCCATTTACATAGCCGAGATAAACGACTTCTGTAACCCTTTTATATTCATCAGGGGTGATATCAATAAATTCTGAAAATACAGTCGCCATGGCATTATTAATCCAGATATCTATTGGACCTAATTCTTGCTCAACTTTAGTTACTGCTGCCTCAACTTGATCAGCATAAGCAACATCAGTAGGGATAATTATTGCCTCTCCTCCATTCTTCTCAACATCTCTTTGCGCTCCCTTCAGTCCCTCTATCCCTCTCGCTAAAAGTGCCAGACGCGCGCCTTTTTTGGCAAAAGCAATAGCAGTTGCTCTTCCAACTCCAGCGGAGGCCCCAGTAATGACCACGATATCGTGTTTTTTTAATAAGTTCATTGCTAATTTTCCCCTTCCTAACTTCAAGTTTAGGTTTGTAGTTTTGTTAGGACAAAAGCAACCAAAAAGCCAATTACCGTAATTAATCCTGCAAAGTCATGTGCCTCTTCAAAAGCTTCTGGCAGCATAGTATCACTTAACATTGCTAGTATTTTGCTCCAGCTGCTCCAGCAATGGTAATTGCGATTGTATTATCTGAAAAATTTTTAAAGACTGAATAACCAATTAGAGAAGATATTCCACAGAGTAAGGTTGTTCCAACCCAAATGCTAAAAACATAGGAAGCAGATTTTATTGCTTTCTTCATCCCCGCTGAGCTAGATAATCCTTCAGGAATATTCGATAAAAAAACTGCGATCAAGGTTACTAAACTTACAGATCCACCTTCTATCATTGAAACACCAATTGCAATTGATTCAGGAATACCATCGAGAAGTGAGCCAATAGCTATGGCCAATCCACTGTTTTTATGTTCTATCTCAGATGGTTGAGAAATTACTAGAAAGATATGAACTAAACCAAGAGGAATTACCAGTATTCCAAAGAATGCTACCATCCAAGGCATTGTACGCCAAAGGGCAGGCCCTCCCATCCATCCCATCAAAAATTCAAATGTATATGCAAAAGCTCCAAGGCCTGCATCTGAAAGGGGAAGTGACTGAGACATTTTTGATGTCAGGACAGTTTGACTACTTTGATTAAAGAAGGGGTCCCATATCGAATCGATATATCCAAATTGGTAAGAAACAAGATAGCGTGAGACAAGCCATCCTGCAAATCCTAGTGCGATCAAAATAGATCGTTGTGCCCAAGAGGAAGGATTGTAACTCCAACCTGGAGGAACATCAGGTCCATTCTGCATATAATTTAGCATATTAGGCATTCCAGGGATTAAAACAGTTAGGGCCATTAACATTATTCCAATTAAAGTATCATTCATGTAAATAAAATAATTAGGTGCCCAGAATATTAAAGGAGCAATATTAAGCCAAATTCCAACCATGCAGATTAACCACAGGATAATTGGTCTATTGAATGTAAGTGAACGGTAACCTAAAAATAAAATCAAAATTCCACTAATAATATCGCTCCAGAATAAGATTGATAGTCGCAAATCAATGGGCATCCAGATAGTTCTATTTCCCGCAGGGATAACTAGATTTTTACTATAACTAACAGTTAAAGGAGATACAATCATCCATACTCCCAATATAATGATTACCCAATATATCCAATTGGTTTGCTGATGATGCATTTTTAGCATCTTGTTTCGCATTTCTTGATTCATTTTCATTTTACCATTCTTTTGATCTTTAACCTGATCTTGCGTATGATTTTTCATATGATCTTTCATGAATGGTCTAGTTTTTCCTCGATTCCCCATCGAAGATTGTGGAGTACTTTCGTTATAGTTGTGTTGGTTTTGATCATTCATTTTTTTGCCGTCATATTATTCCTTTTAATATTAATATTATTTTTTTTAAAAATAACTGAGCTAGGAGGAGAGTGATCATTGTTTAATGCTGCTGATGTTTTGCATTTTACTCCCGCTCCATGGACATACACCATTAGAGTTCCTATATGTCCTCCTTGAACCAAAATAAGATTTAATACTAGCAGTAGTAATAAAAATCCTACTGTTCCTTTGGACCAATTATTTTTTTTATTGTACAAAAAGTTCCAAACACTTAAGATGATAGATAGAATAAATACTGTTATTTGTAAGGTTAGATGAGTTTCGATCATCCGATGAACAGTTTGATTATGAGGAAAAGAATCTTCGGCCATCAATCCACTAATCACTGCAAACAATCCACCAATGGTGGCCAGATAAAGGAAGGCGCTACTTGTTGAGATTAAGTTTGAGCGTTTTAGAATTATCCCCAAAGCATATAGAAGCAAAGAACAAGGAAAAAGAGCAACTGGAATATGCACATATAGCGGGTGAAAATTATAAAATTGATCAATCTCTGGAACTCTTATTAATGACCAATCCATCATAAAGCTTCCTCATTTTCTAATAATGATTTAGAAAAACTTAAATTATTAATGAATAGTAAAATCTTTAGTGATGATCATTTTCGGGCAAATATAAAACACCACCTTTAATAATAAACATTTTAGTATCAAAAAAAAATACGCTCCTGCTTAATAGTTAGGAATATGCAAATTAATAAGTTCGAAAGCTTTGTTGCATGAATCGCATTTTCAGAAAAGATCTCCCTAAAAAACTAAATTTGGGAAAATTAAATTTTTATTGTTTCAGGCATTCCTAGTTTAGACATGATGTTTAGTATTTTACAACCAATGGCCGCTTCA
>JADGAM010000086.1 GCA_015232015.1 Oligoflexia bacterium
TTTTTAAGAAGATTAAAATTTTCTCTTAACGATTCTTTTTTTAATTCTGTCATTAAAAGACAGTTTCCCCTATGAGAGATAAAAGGCCAACTTACAAAATCTTACATCTTGTTTTTTTTTAGGATTTCTATGTGCTGAAAGCTGATTTGGCCGAGGACAAGAGCTGATGGTTGAAGACTGATCGCTGAAGACTTAATGAAAAAATTAAATAGGGAGTGAGTAGTTACGTTTATTTTTTATATATCCGAAAATAGTTTGCTGCACATTTAGATAAATATTTATAGAATGAAGGTATAACCGCATGAAGATCAACCAAATAATAGATAATGCTTTTAAAAATCCTTTTAAAAGTCCTATAGAAAAGTTTGAAAGCTATCTTAAAGATAGATATAACTTACGTTTAAATGTGATGCTTAAGATGTTTATTCGAGGAATACCAATGATTATCATTTCATTGTCATTAATCGAATTAATCTCCTATAAAATGTCAAGCAATCAAATCGAACAATTGACTAAAGAACAGGAGCTAACTTTAACAAATATTCACGTAGAAAGATTAGATTCAATTATTAATAATATGGAAGATGAATTGATCTCTGTTAGAAATATGCCATCACTTATAACTTTTCACGAAAACAGCACTTTCAAATTAATGAATGAGGCAGAGGCCGAAAAAAAACAATTAGAAGATTTTTTTATAAAAACAAATGAACGATCAAAAACAGAAACCATGTTCAGATTCATTTATAAAGATGGTGAAGAAAAAATAAAAGTATTAGGAAAAAATATTCTTGGAAATTTAAAAAAAGGAATTAATCTTGAGCAAGTAATGTCTAGTATTAAGGTTGATACATCAGAAAAAATTGAATATAAATTCGTTTTTCAAAATGAAATTAATCAATACAGTATTACCATGTTATTACCGGTGATAGTGAATAATGTTCCAATCGCAGTAATTGAAATGAGCAGAGGAATTGACAGTATATTAAACTCATTAAAAAAAGAAAGAGTTTTTAAAAATGGATATTTGGCAATTTTTTCTAAAGAGGGGAAAATAATTTATCATCCAAATTATGCTACTAACGATGTTATAACAGACCGTAATTTGAAAAAATTACTAAACAATATAATTAAGGATAGAGCAGGTAATTATACCAGTGATATTTTTGGCAGTAGTTATATTACAGGTTTTTCACCTATGGAACATTATCCTTGGTATGTGGTTGCTTTTGCTCCTCAAGAAGAGATGCTGGCAGTACTTACAAATATAAAAAATATTGTCATAACTCTAGTGAGCATAAGTATAGCATTAGGAATATTATTAATATATTTCTTTATGAGAAATGTAGTTGTGGGCCCATTAAATAGAATTCTAGATGCCACTAGGCAAGTTAAAGTTGGAAATCTTGATGTTCAAGCAGATATTTCTTCAAATTCCAGTGATGAAATTAGTGAATTAGGTATTTCTTTTAACGAGATGATTTACAAGTTAAAACAACAAGTGGATGAGATTAAAGAGTACAATAAAAATCTTGAACAAAAAATTAACGAAAGAACTGCAGAGTTAAATGAACAAAACAGGAAAGTTTCAAATCTTTTAAATAATATGCAACAAAGTGTTTTTACAATAAATGAAAACGAAATAATATTTGCACCTGTATCAAAATACTCTGAAAGCATATTTGGAAAAGTAATTGAAAATAAGAATGTGTTTGAGCTTTTATATAAACATATTGATCCTAAAAGCGAAGAGTATTCACTGATAAAAACTGCTTTTATCACTATTTTTGGGAACAGCAGACTTCAGTGGAAATTAATGGAATCAAATTTACCAATTCAAGTAAATTACATAGGTGAAGGTAATTCTGGCGATAAAAAAGAAAAGATATTGCATGTAACTTATACTCCTATATTTGATTCTAATGATATGGTTGAACAATTAATGTTTGTTGTTGATGATGTTACTGAAATTAAAAATCTAGAACAAAAGATTGAAAAACAAAAAACTGATAATGCTAAAAACTTACAGATATTACAAGAATTATCAAGTAAAGAAATATATGATGTAGAATCATTCTTTAATGGAGTATTTAGACTACTAGATGACTGTCAAAAGGCTGCCGAAAAGCAACCATCAATAAGTGAATTACAAAGTGTTTTTAGAAACATCCACACCATTAAAGGAAATTCAAGAATATTAGGATTTAATATAATTTCTCAAACAACTCATAGGATAGAGAGTGAACTTAATTTAAGTGCTAAGTCTGGAGCAAATTATTTAACTGTTGAATCGGCCGCTGTTGAAAAGAGGCAAAACAGCAATATATCCTTAAACGATATTAAACAAAAAATAGATCAAATATATTGTCAAGTGATGGAATATTTTAATTATGCCCATAAATTATTTAAGATCAAAAATACTGCGTTTGAAGAAAATCTAACGGCCTGTCATTTAGAGATGGTTAAACTAGAAACCGAATTGGGCCCTATTCAATTAATAGACAATTATTTAAATCTCTTAGTTGATTCTTCAAAAAAAGTTAGCTCCCTGGCAAAAAAGGTCGGTCATAAAGAGATTATTCAAAATTGTAATGATATTTTATCCCATATAAATGAGAAAAACAGAGAGAATAATAAAAATTTAAACAAGAAATTTATTATTAATAAGTACAATTTATTAGGTAGTAAAATTAAGGATCTTTATCTTGGTCAAGTGGTTAAAGTGAGTTATTCCAGAGATGTTAAAATATGGAGAGAGGTTTTTGCCAAAGTATATTTAATTACCAAGGCATTTACAAAAGAAGATAGTCCGTTAATTATAAAATCAATTGAAGAGTTGTATAATATATCTGAAATAAATTCACTGCTATACCTTACTACTATCAGTCAATTGCAGTTAAAAGAATTGAATAAACTAAATGATGAAAATATTTACTTGAAAAAGAATATTGTTGATTCAATTTTTGGTTATTTATTAAATTTGTGGGATTACATTTCTTTGGTTTCCTTACTTGAAACTGGATATAAGTTAACTGCTACAAAAAGAGAAATTTTGTTAAAAAAAGAAGTAAATTATGACGATATCGTAATCTCTACAATAATACATGATAAAAATGGACTAGCAGATTTTTTTGATATTTGTTCATTAGTAATGGATATTAGTGGTGAAGAGTTATATAAACATTTTATTGCTGATGTTAATACCAACTTTATTCCTGAAATTATTTTTGAAAAAATGAAGTGTAATTATTTAGGAAGTATTCCAACATTTACATCTGAAGATGATGTTTCAAATATTATAAATCGTAAAGTAATACAATTGTTAACTAAGAACGAAAGTTTAAGTTACATTACTAATATTGATCTTTGCTACCTATTTGGACAATATATTGAAGATTCTTTAGTGGCCAGTTGTACAACTAAGGTAGAGGTAGTAAAAAATAATCTACAAGAATTAGATAGCATTTTAAGTAAATTTATTACCGAAAAACCAGAAGATAAAAGAATGCTGGATTTGAAAAAACAATTTAATAAATTATTTGAAACCTCAGTCAAAGATTATTTAAGTAGATACGCAAGACTGGTAAAAGATGTATCAAATAATTTGGGCAAGAAAGTGAAATTCAAAGTTGTATGTAATGATGAAATAACCATGAGTAATGATAAATTAAATCTAGTATGTGATGGTATTACTCATTTAATTAGGAATTCTTTAGACCATGGTATTGAATCCCCAGAACAAAGAAGAATGAAAGGTAAAAATGAAGTGGGAGAGCTTACTTTAGAAGTGAAAGAGGATAATGATCGATTTTCAATATGTATAAGTGATGATGGTAGTGGATTAGATAAAGAAGCGATTATTAAAAAAGCAATTGATAAAAAACTGGTAAATGAAAATATTGTCAATAATTATAGAGAGGAGCAGATTATTGATCTAATATTCCTCTCAGGATTTACTACTAAAGATAACGTTAATGAACTATCTGGTCGTGGTATAGGTATGGATGTAGTAAAAAGTAACATGAAAAAATTAGGAGGAGAATTGAGTGTTTTAACAAAATCAGGGGAGGGAACTACTATTAAATTGTTGGTTAGTAGATAACTGTAGCACCATAAGACCATTTATAGATTGGAGAGATGTTATGAAAAAAAATACTAATTTAACAAATATTATACGTAGAACTGTAAGAGAAATATCAAAACTTAGATTTTCTTTTCTAACAAAAAAAGAGGATGTAAAAATTATTGATTATTCTGATAACAAAAATAAAATGTCTAAGAATGAATTGAATAAAAATAATAATTTGATATTCGGTGAATTAACACACTCAGCGGAAATACAAATAAATATGTCTGATTTGGTGATAGAGTTTAAATGCTTCTATAGTGGAGAAACAGAAAAAAAAATGATTCGCGCTCAGTATGGAGATATTGATATAGCAGACGATGAAGCTCAAACATTTTTAGCTGAGTTTTGTAATTTGGTTGCAGGTAGTTTGAAAAATATATTACAAGACTCCTTTGAATGTTTAAAGTGTCAGAAAAATCATCTTACAATTCCTAAAGTAGTAGATAATATTAATTTTAATGATTTTATCCCCGAAAAGATGAAAAATGATTCCTGGCTTTTGAAATGCGAAGATTATTTTATTGTTTGTTCTATAGTAATTCAATTCAAAAAGGCCAAGACTATTTCGATAATTAATCATGAAATAAAAAATAAAGAAGCAGAGATAGTTTTTTCTGATAATGGTGGAGAAATTATTTATACTAATAAATACATAAATAAAAATTGAGGATTTTATTATGAGTGATAAAAAGAAAATTTTAATAATTGATGACAATAAATTTGCAAGAATGGCCATAAGTTCTTCCCTAGATAATGAAGTTTATACTTTTATTGAGGCCAAAGATGGTATTGAAGGCATAGAGAAATTACAGCAAAATCCAGATGTAAAATTGGTTATTGCTGACTACTATATGCCCAATATGGATGGTCTTACTATGTGTGAAGAAATTAGAAAAAATAAAGAATATGATAAAATACCAATCTTCATGGTAACTACCGAATCTTCAAAAAGCATTCAAGAGAGAGGAAAAAGAGCAGGTGTAATGGCCTGGATGTGTAAGCCAGTTGATAAACAAAAACTACTTCACATCCTCAATGCTTTGAATATTTTATGTTAAGGAGTGTTTGTGTTTAAAAAAAATTTGTTTTTGCGATTACTATTGGCATGCCTTTTCGCATTTTTGATTAATACTTCATTAAATGCTAAGGAAACTGTTTTAAAAACCGTGATGTCTAGTACTGATCCAAATGGGATACAACCATATTCCAATTGTTTTGAGACCAATGCTTTGAGCATAATGATGCAAATATTTGATCCACTTATTTATATTGATCTTGATGGTAAATTAGCTGCTGGACTTGCTACCTCTTGGAAACAATTATCTCCTACAAGTTGGGAATTTATATTAAGAAAAAAAGTGAAATTTCATAATGGTGAAAATTTCAATGGAGAATCTGTTAAATTTTCTTTTGAATCCATTTTAAAACCAGAAAATAAATCTGCCTTACCTTTCGTTTTAAACACTGTCAAGAAGGTGACGGTAGATACTAAAGATCCCTATAAAGTAATCATCGAGACAACTATTCCGGATGGTATGTTTTTATATCGGATGTCTTTTGCGCCAATTACTCCGGCCGAATATATCAAAGCAAATGGTTTTGATATATTCAGAGAGAAACCAATTGGAACTGGCCCTTATCAATTTATTAAATGGGAAAAAGGAAAATCAATATCTCTTCATAAAAATAGCAATTACTGGAAAATTGGAATTCCTAAGATTGATAATTTAAAGTTTTTGTTTCTTTCAGTTGAAAAATGGATAGATGCTTTTACAAAAAAAGAAGTTGATTTTATTCCTTACTTAGAAGGTCGATTTGCTCAAACAATTGCTAAAAATACACAAGGTGAATCACAAATTATTAAGCGTTTAAGTTTATATACTGGTATTGTTATATTGAGAAATAAAGGTCCAATGGAGCATAAAGAGGTTCGCTTGGCGATGAATTACGCCATAGACAGAGATAAAATAATAAAGCTTGCGGCCTATGGTAATGGGATTCCTATGGCCGGTTTGGGAGCAAAAGAGGAACTGGGCACCAATGAAAAATTAAAACCATATCCATATGATCTGAAAAAGGCAAAGGAATTATTGGCCACTACTCCATTTAAAGATGGCTTTAAATTAAAAGTTTTGGCCATGAACACAGATATGGGTTCCATTAAAATTATTGCTGGTTTTTTAGATGAATTAAAAATTCAAATGCAGATCGACTTTATGTCACCACCAGAGATACAGGCATTTTTACTAAAAAATAACGGAGCAGATAAATCAAAGTTCCCTTATGATATGGTTTACTATCCGATGAATAATCCATTAGTAGATTGGGCATTTACTGCAGGTTGGGCCTATATGTCTACGAGCCCATTTTCACTTCTTGATGATAAACGTTTTGATGAAAAATATATGTGGGCGCTTAAATCTAATAACATTGATGAACATGAACAACGCTTAAAAGAGGTTGATAAGTTCTTTTACGATGAGGCACTTTCGCTATTTACTATTCAAAGAATCATGACTGGTGCTGTTCAAAAGAATATAGTAATTAAAAAATATCCTCTTAATGCACAGATGGCACAAGGAGTTTTTTCAGAGGCAGAATTTATAAAATGATGAATCATTTTTTTATTTCTCTTACTAAGGATTTAATCTTCATCTTCTACGCCCTCATTCTCATTCTCGTCCTCATCAAAATGGCCGCAAGATTAGGTATTTCCAATTCATGCAATTAATTTGTTTGTTTTATTATTGAAGCTGGTATAACTCAAATTTTAAAATCATATTGATCGAACATTCTTTGAAAAATTTTATAAAAGAAATCATGAAATATAATAAAGTTCAACGTTAATGTTAATATTGATTCAGCAGGAGAAAAAAAAATGAAATTTTTATTTAGAATTATTTGTTATTTATTTAAGCATCTATCTTTTAGTTTCTCATTCTCTAAATCTTCATCATATAAAATTGCACTTTTTACTTTCATCTTATCTTTGTGGACATCCTTTATACATTATCTATTTCTTTAAGAGGTCATATTTTATGAAGAGTTTAAGACTTTTTTTACTACTTATTATTTTTATTATAATGAGTGTAAATGTAGGTGCGAGTAGCAGAGACGATAGTGATAGTAATAGTAGTGAAAGTAGAAGAGATGAAAATAATAATAAGTATGAATATTACTTAGAAGATACAGATACTACTAATGCCATAATCACCAGCATGGATGAGGATAGTGTAAGTATTGAAAGTACTGAAAATACTGAAAGTACTGAAAATAGTGATGAGAGAAACGAAGAAGCGAATTGGAATTTAGAAGACATAAGTAAAAGTGCCGATAGTGAGATTGCAAAATTAGAGCGAACACTCTCGAAAGAATATCCTATCGTTTTTAAATTAAGAAGTGGCCAAAATATTCCGGCCAAGCAAGTGGTAACTATAAAAAACTGCCGCATGGACCTTAAAACTTTCGGTGATAGAGGATTGCTCTTTTATGATCGATACAATCTAATTATAGCTAGACCCTATCTTAAAGTATTGGTACGAAAGGGACTGCTCTCTATAGCTTTTGGTATTAAACCTCAATTAAAAGATCGCACTAATCTCTATTTCACAGCAGATAATAATAAACAAAGAAAAATTGCTTATTGGTCTTTTAAGCGTCTACAACATCTTTGTCATCGCTTCCATCCTAGTGGGCGAGTACCTCTCTATACTGATCTAGAAGCGGCAACTCCTGCTGATTTTACTGGTATGATTCCGTGGGGTAGTGATGAACGTGGTGGCCGTATCCATAATAATGCTAGTGAAAATAATAAAATAGCTATTTTAACAGAGCAAAACTCTTTTTTAACCCGTTATTATTCTATTCTTACCGCCAAAAAATCGATCTATGCACAATACCTGATCTATCGAGGAGATCAAACAGGAAAAATTTTAACCGATGCACTTATTAAAAGAAAAACAGAGGGATTAGATGTAAAAGTGATTATTGATGGACTTAGTAATTTTGATACATCTCAAGGAAAGAGAGTGTATAAAAATACCTATGTGGCCTATAATAATCTTATGGCCGCCGGTATTAGAGTTTTTGGTTATTCTTGTGGTGGACATCTTCTCATTAATGAATTTAGAGGCCTTGACCTTAGTAAACTTTTCAATCGTGCTCATGAGAAGTTATGGATTATAGATGGTGATTTAAATGAAAGCTCTAATCATAACTCTACAAGACTAGGAATTGTAGGTGGTCTTAATATTGGTCAGGAGTATTTTCGTCTTCGTGAGAGTGGTGAAAACTATTGGCGTGATCAAGACGTGGCAGTTAAAGGTGATATTATTAAAGATATGTATGATGATTTTCTTAATAATTTTCAGCAAGCATCTATCACTTATAAAACATATGCTGATGACTATAAATGCTTTAACCCTTACGATCCTATTGGTGAGAAAGAAAACTATCTTAAATATAAACGTATTCATACTAAAAAATATCTATCTCTTAGTATTGGAGAAGAGGAAGAGGCACGTACTGTATTGGCCAATATTCATCGTTTAATGAATGAACCACCAGCATTTAATGATTTTCATCCCGTAAAGGCCATTCGTTTTATTGATGCTCGCCCAAATCAGAATGAGCACTATATTAAAGATGCGTATCGAGAAATAATTGGAAAGGCCAAAAATGAGATTATTATTTCTAACGCTTATTTTGTACCATACCCTAGTATAAAAAGAGCACTTATGGAGGCCGCTGAGAGGGGAGTAAAAATTACGATTATGACAAACTCACCACAAACAGATGATACACCAATGGTAGCTATAGTTGCTCGTCGCCACTATTATGATCTAGCAACTAAACCACAACTGCAAAGAGATGAGGATAGAATCAAAATTTTTGAGTGGATAGGAAAACGCCCACAAGATGTGCAGCAGATGCAAGGAGTTCTTCATACTAAATATATGATAATTGATAGAGAGTTAAGCGTGGTAGGTTCTTTTAATCTTGATGGAAGTTCACGACACAACAATGAGTCGGTGCTGATTTATGAGAGTTCAAAATTGGCCGAACAGTTACTGGGTTTTTTCAAACGTGACCTCGCTTTTGCCCGTGAACCATCAATTGAAGAACTATATAATTTTAAATATCCGCGAGGACACTATTCTCTTGGTTATCGTTTCCAATTCAGATTGGGTAGATTGATAGAGAGATTTTTGTGATGAAGCAAGCATGCTTTACTAAGCAAGTACGCTTTATTTCATTTCCCAGGCCCTTAATAAATTAGTCACCGAAGTGTGGTTTGTTTTCTCAAATCTAACCATTCCTGACTAACTTCTTGTAAGCGGCGTGATCCTGCAATAAAAAACATAAGAATGAGATAAGGTCCCAGTATTATCTTATAAGCTTGGCCATAAACATAACCATAACCCTCATGAAAAAGAGTGGCGGGATTTTTATAAGCGATCAGCAGAAGGTCGTATACATGTTCTATTTTTCCAAAAAGATAATAGAAAAGATAAATGGTAAAAGAAAAAAAAGCAGCTATATAAATATAATGTAAATAGATCACAATTTTACTATTCTTAAATTCCTTTCTTATGTCCTTATACAACCAATACCCATCTGTTCTCAGCAAGGGATTAAAATTGAAGGCCATGATCAGTGATATCCAACGTATAGATTCTAAAAAAAGCATGTTTCTAGTAAAAAACCAAAGTAGCAAAAAGATCAGTAGATAAATCGACTGAGCGATAAAACCACCACAATCTATCAATACTTTTTCATGAAGAGAGAGCTTTTCCATTCCAGATACGTTGGTATAGAAAACAGGATAGAAGAGATAAATAGAAAATCCAATTGGCCTAAGACCTATATTGGCAGACGCCGCCGCAAAAGAATGACCAATTTCATGAACAAAACTGCCGAAAAAAACTATGGCCAACAGGTAAGCACTTTTAGCATGTCCAACAGACATTTTGGCCAATATAGCGTACATTCCTGTAAATGAAATAATGAAACTAAAAAAAATACTCATCAAAGAAATAAATAAAAAGGAAAATAAAACCACTTTCAAATTTTTTTTATTTTTTTCAAACCATTCTTTTCCCGCTGGAATTATCCTCATCGCTTCAAGGGTTTTCTTCTGCCTTTGCGATGAAAGTAATTTTATCTCTGGTCTAATTATATTTAGAAATATTTTTTTAAAAATATTTTTTTTTTGTTTAAAATTAATGATCAAGGCCCCGATGATCACAAGCTTATCAAAGATAATTCTAGTCATGGCCTTTTCAATACCCATGGCGAACATAGCTTGAATATAAAATTCCTTGCTTCCCTTTTCCGGCAGACAGTCTATCAATAGGAGAGTTTCCTCACTCATGCGATAGCACGAAGAGGAGGTAATTATCAGTGAGTTATTTCCGTTTTCCACGGCGTATTCTCTCTTTAAATGGTTGTGATAAATTGTCTCTGACATAATAGTTGATTGATGTTTACCCGTGTAGGGAATTATCGTTTTCCGTATTTTCCGTCTTTTCCGTCTCAGAAGAAGAGGTAGAGGTAGTGGCATTTTCACTATAAATCTCAGACTTATATTTTTTATAAGCTAATTTAATTCCTCTTAAAATAACCTCTCTCATGTCTCCACAATAGGGTTTAAACATATCCCCTGTCTTAGATCTAGCTATAACACCACATTGTCCACCACACGCCAAAGCTACAGGGCAGGCGAGGCAATCTTGCATATTTGCCAGATGCCTTTTTTTGTAAGTATCACTTAAAGAGAAAAATTCCACACCATCATTACCAACATGACCAACACGCATTTCTGCATATCCAGCTTCTTCGAAGCAGGAGTAGAGGTCACCATAAGGATCAATTACAAGTATGTTTTGCATGGTTTGCATACAAAATGTAGTTCTTGTTAGTCCTAGGCCTTCTTTAAGTTTAAACATGTATTTCATATCGTTAGTTCGTAAACTGACTGGATGCTCGAGGTCTATTCCAAATTTAAAAACTTTTTCTGCCAAACTATTTATATCCATAAAATCGCTGGCATCCACCTCGCAAAGATTGTCGTGCAAAGGGGTAGCATATATGGTTACATTTGCATGACCGATTATTTTTTCAGATTTCAAATACTCAAGAAGTGCAGGTGTAGTTTCAATCTTTTTCTTATCAAGATTAAGTCTTATGGTTACTTTAGTTCCTCTATCTATGATTGCTTTAATATTATCAATTATTTTATCAAAGGTTGGGGCCCCCGAAAGAGAGACTCTGGAAATGTCGTGCTGATCTCTATGGCCATCAAGTGAGATCTGCACCTTGTTGACTTTTCCTCGCTCAGAACCAAATATGTCCATCATGGAATCGATCATCGTAGCATTAGTAATGGCCTCAATCGCTAGGTCAAACTTTTTAGCATATTCAAGAACTCTATTTATTGCTGGTAGGTTTGAGCTTAAAAAAGGTTCACCTCCATAAAAAGAAAGTTGTTTTATTTTTATTTTTGGTAAAATGGAAGACAGGTGTTTCTCTAGTATCTCATCCACCATTTCAGCAGTCATGGTTGCGCTAGATTTATGTGGACGATGTTTTTGTTGATAGCAGTATTTGCAAGCAAGGTTGCAGTTATAGCTTAAAAGAAGAAGAAGTCCTCCTGAGGAAAGATTGTTTAGCCTCTTGGCATGTAAAGCACTAACAAATTCTTTAAATCTTTCTAGCTCATCTTTAGGACTAAGTTTGGTTATATGCCCTCGCTTTGCAAGAAAATTAATGTTCGATTTGGAGAGCGTATTGATAAGAGATTCTTTGCTTGGAGAAAGTATTTCGCCAAGTTCGTTTGGCACTTCATCCATGCATCCGTTGACACCATTGAAAAGTAGATTCGTTCCACTTTCATCGAGATTTATTACGTTAAGGTAGCTGCTGGCGCGGTATTGGTGATTTTTCATTTTTTTATTTTTATCCTTCAGATCAGCTACCTACGCAATATATTCGTCAAATCTTATTCGTCAAATCTTACCACCAATCCCAACACTTCTGACTATCATAGCAACTACAAGTTAGGTCATCATTAGAAGAAGGTTGATCAGCGCTTCCGAAAGATATTAATGCCTCAAATTCAACTCTGTCTTCAGCTTTTTCAAGCGTAAGGGCCTCGCCACTTTTTACATTCAATGACTCGATCAAGAATTCATTTTTCATAGAAAAATCCTTTTTTTAAATTTTGTAATTTACAACTAACATATCAAGAATACGCTAGCAAACTATTTTTAAGTAAGTTTCAACATCTTCAAAGCATTTGTATACCGCTCATATTCAACCGTTTCGTGATTGAGAACCTGATCGATTTTTCTAACAATGCCGGCAATTCTCCAAAGTACTTCTTTCATTTTTTTAAATTTTTCCTCGTTAGAATATTGAAGAGAGAGATCTTCCGAAAATCCTATTGCAATAGAGAGAGGATTATTGATTTCGTGATTGTAAGTGGTAATCATCGACTGAATGACCTCTATTTCTTTAAGCTGATTCATCTTCCTAGACATAGTAACCATCGCTAATTGAGTTTCAATCCGCCTTAGGGCCATATCAAAACTTAATTTCACCACTACTTCCCCTATTTTATTATGCATTTTATTTTGTTTTTCTCCAGACCCTTATTTGACCTTTTTTTCTTCTTTTGCTTTTATTCCTTTTGCAGTTGTTGCTTCTGCCTGTATCGCCTTTTTAAACGCCTTTATGGGTGTTAAATGGGATAATACCGGAGTAATGTCTTGGTAAAAACAAAGCTTTTCGATATCATCTATTTCTGCTGTGGCCAGCAGACTATCTATTTCTTTTTTGCTGAGTTGGGGATTTTTCTCATTAAGCATCTCTGGTATAGCGGCCTTTAGTAATTTTCGATTTTTGTCCTCATTAGAAATAATTGTATATAAATTATTCCGGGCATTTTTGATAGGTAGAAGTTCATCAATATCTATTTTTGCTGAAAGTGATTTGAGAAAATTATCTTCTTCCTGAGAATATATTTGATTTAACCTAGGATTATTTTTTATAGAGGATAAAAGTTCACCATAGGTAGATGTGCGAGTAATACTTTTAAAGTATTCAGGATAAAGTGTTTTCAACTTATTGTAGGCGCTAGGAAAAGACTTCTCTAGATTCGATAAAGGCCTTGATAAAGATGAATCAAGAAGCTCAAGGCAGTATTGAGGATATTTTTCAATAATCTCATTATAATCCCTCAAAGAACTTTCTTTTATTATATCAAAAAAAAGATTCCTCCAACCAAATTTTTTGATCATAAGAGGAGTATAAACTTTTTTCAGCTTAAGATAAAGTTCGTCCCCTGTAATGCAAATTTTCTCTGCTTCATCAAAGCAGTAAGAAAGTGGTTGGCTTTCACCTGCTTTTAATTGATAGGATTGGACCACATATTCAATAGGCTTATTACCTAAAACACCAACGTCCGTAATCTTGCTATAAGTTCCGTACGATGTGGCATCATTACCGGCCAGTTGTATTAAGTTATCCACCCACACTCTTCCCTTACGATCAAATGCCATAGACCATCTCCACTTTCCGTCAGGACTATTATACTCTCTGACTTCTATATCCCTTGCAAATTTTCCAGTTATGGGATCCCTTTTTGATAACAGGTTATGAGAAAAGTGATAAGTTTTCGTAGGTCTCTTGGTAAAATCAGGCATAATTTTTTCCAAAAAATCTTTCTTTAACTTAGACGAAATAGTTTCTAGAAGAGAAGTGAAAGTAGCAGCGGATGATGAAAAGGAACCTGGAACTTCGCAAAATCCTCCACCTTGTTCTAATGTTGTCATCTCTGCAAAGTATTTTCCGATATCGTCCGCTTTACTTACTTCTTGCTTGTAAGTATAGAAGGGATCTTCAGATACAAAATTGCCTTTCAACTTCATAAGTTTTTCACTATCATCAATATGCAATACCCCTTTTGGATCCTCTTCTATGTTATCAGAAATAAACGCTGATAATTCACTAATTAATTTTGTTTCTAAAGCATAGCTTATTCCTTTTCCCTTATCCAGATAACCATTAGAGTGTACCTTAGGGACCGCTCTCCAAGCACCTTCGCTATCAGAGCGGTATAACAACCTCGGCACTAATCTGGCCTTACCATCGGGAGAACCCTTTTTTGTATTAACATACATTATCATATGATCACGATTATAAGAGGTTTTTAGTATACGAGTGAAATAATAGATGTCCTCTCCAATTTTAGTGTTTTTGAAGGGAGGATATTCTTTCAACATATCTTTTATCTTTTGTGGTGCAGATTCCGGCGCGACCGCGAACCGAAATACTTTTTTTTCCTCTGCCGCCAGTGATGGTTTTAGAGGCAAAATTATTATTGAAAGTAAAACTATCATCCAAGATAAAAAACTATACAAATTCAATTTCATTACTGCCTCTCCATACTTTTCTATGTATTGTGTATTGTATTTTGTTTTTCTCTTCTTCTGCTTATACATAGCGGCCAGTATATAAATGCGAGCAGTATAAACTACTTTTTAAAGTAATTTGATAATGATACTGTCCTTACCTATTACTTGTCGGAAGGACTATAAAAATCTTCAACCAAAGTAAATTTGTTGTGAATTTGTTGTTAACCTTAATGTGATTGACTGAACCTTACTCTACTTTCAATTTTTCTTTTTTCTTTTTGGGAAAAGTAAAAATTCCTTGTACTGGGAAATGATCAGAAATTTCCCATGAATCCCAAATAGAATCACTTGAAGATTTACATATTCTTACTTCATTACTGGCCGATATAGGATCAATATGTCCTTTTTGTGCTAAAATGTAATCGTATCTACATTGCTCAACTTTTTCATCGGCCACAAGTCGCGCTCTTAGATTGATAGCTGTATCATTTGAATAACGATAGCCTTGCAATTCTGGTTTACTACAATCGATAGTGTCTAACATTCTTTGATAATCATAAGGAAATCTATTTATATCAATATTTAAATCTCCCCCAATTATAACTGCTTCATCTTTAGGTATTTTTTTGGAAGTAACAAAATTTTTTAATTCTTTCAGTTGCTTCATCCTTATTTCTGGATGGCCATCATAGTTTATATGGGTAGCAAATATATGATAAGGATATCCTTTTTTGATTATCTTGATATATTGAACACCTTTGGCAGAAAAACAATCTGGAAATCCACAATTTTCATATATTAGTTGATCGGTTTTTTCTATTTTCCATTTGCTGGCGATAAAAACTCCTCCATTCATCAATTTTTTATTTAAGGGAGCATCTATGACTTTCGTAATATATGGATACTTATTTTTTAATTTTTCAACAAGTTTTTGTCGAGGTTTATTTTTAAATGCTTCATTAAAGATTAAAATATCTTCTCCCCCTAATCCATCAATTGCCTCAGGCAGTGCTGAAAATCTTTTTTGAATATCTCTAGTCTTTTGAGTAAAAATCCCATAGGTATTATATGTGAGTACAAATAATTTATTCCCATTTTCAATGTCGTTTTTAGGAAATGGTTGCTTTTGATGAATTAAATAAGTGACATCACAATTAGAACCTTTATCAATTTTGTATTTTAAAATAAAATCCATCTTATTAACACTAAATTCATAGGAGTGAATTTTAGTATCGTGTTTCCAACTACCTATAGTTTCTGTAAGTGCTTTACTTTCTTGGGGATCCATACTTTTAATCTTTGCCCCATTGACTAAAACTTTTAAATCACTAAAAAATGTAGTTCCTACTAATTCATGTTGAAAGATTGCTATCTCTTCATCTTTTTCAGTTAGAACTTTAATTTTCCAAAAATAAGATTTTCCTTTCTTAATTCCTCTATTCCTATTGAAGGTTAAAACTTTTGATCGTGGTTCCCATGCAGGTAATGTTTGTCTATGCATTAACCACTTTGTTCTATCTAACGTAGAACCTGTTTGCTCGATTTTTAAATTAAAACTTAATGAAGTATTATTTTGTATATAAACTGTGGTAGTAGCATAAAGATTAGTAGTAAGTGATATTGTTAAAGCAATAAAAATAAAAAATAAATGAAAGAATAGATAAGATTGATAATATACATGCATGATAATCCCCCCTTTTAATTTAATAATTTTATAAATATTAACATGGTGTTTATCTAAAATTTAAAAATTCATCTTAAATAAATATTATTAATTTAAATAAACTTTATTAACTTACAGTTAATTGAATAATAAATTTATGCGAATTGTGGATAATCTAAATTTGAGCTGTTGAGTGTGCCCCAAATTATGGGCACGCTCAATATCTTAGGGAAAAATTAATTTTATTTAGTTTAGATATTATGATTTCAGATGCTAAGATAGTCTGAATCTGATCTCCGATCTGAGATCAGATTCAGAAAT